>NZ_JAAGPP010000032.1:0-61710 GCF_017104975.1 Burkholderia sp. Ac-20344 | reverse complement strand
TTTTCGGTTCGGTTAAGAACCGGTCGCTCACTCAAAGCTGACAGGAATATGAATCACTTCATAAACCTGACTTACTTTAGTGTGAGACTCTTGATACTTTCGCTATCTGATCCGAGGATCAGCTCGCTTCCATCAAGCGCCCACACTTATCGGCTGTTAATTTTTAAAGAGCATTCTGCGAGGAACTTCGCGGCTCCCGGCAGCGCTGCGTTTTCAGCAGCAGAGAAGCGAGATTATGAACCGTGTTTCGCAGCTCGTCAACAACTTTTTAACACTGCATCGTTGCGACTGCGGGGCTCAACTTCCAGGCCAGTTGCGCGCGCCACACTGCCGCACACCACCGACCCTGCTTCCCCTTCCGCGCCGCGTTTCCGTTAGCGCGAAAGAGGCGTGATTCTAAGCATCCGCCCCCATCCGCGCAAGCCCCTTGGTGAAAATATTTTGAAAAAGCCCCCGTGCGCTGCCGCGCACGGGGGCTTGGGGCTCGGCGGCACGTGCAATCACACCGACAACCGATACCGACCAGCCTCCGGCCGCCTACCCAGGCACACCGATCAGCGATGTTTGAACACCGGCTTCCGTTTTTCAACGAATGCCGCCATCCCCTCCTTCTGGTCCTCGGTCGCGAACAGCGAATGGAACAGCCGACGCTCGAAGTGGACACCTTCGGCCAGCGTCGTCTCGTACGCACGGTTCACCGACTCCTTCACCATCATGACCGCCGGCAACGAAAACTCGGCGATCGTCGTCGCGGCGGCAATCGCCTCGTCGAGCAGCGTGTCGGCCGGCAGCACGCGCGACACGAGCCCCGCGCGCTCCGCTTCGGCAGCATCCATGAAGCGGGCCGTCAGGCACATGTCCATCGCCTTCGCCTTCGACACCGCGCGCGGCAGACGCTGCGTACCGCCCGCACCGGGCATGACGCCCAGCTTGATCTCCGGCTGGCCGAACTTGGCCGTGTCCGCCGCGAAGATGATGTCGCACATCATGGCCAGCTCGCAGCCACCGCCCAGCGCAAAGCCCGAAACCGCCGCAATGATCGGCTTGCGGATCTCGCGGACCGTCTCCCAGTTGCGCGTGATGTAGTCGCCCCGGTAGACATCCATATAGGAGTAGGTCGCCATCATGCCGATGTCCGCGCCGGCAGCGAATGCCTTCTCGCTCCCGGTCACGACGATCGCACCGATGCCGTCGTCCGCATCGAACGCCTTCAGCGCGTCACCCAGTTCATCCATCAGCGCATCGTTCAGCGCATTCAGCGCCTTCGGACGGTTCAGCGTAACCAGCCCGACGCGCCCCCGGGTCTCCACCAGGATGTTCTCGTAAGCCATCTATTTCTCCTCGATCAATGAAATGAGAAACGCCTCGCACATGCGAATAGTTTGATGCTACCATTCTCCGACCAACCGGTCGGTTAATTAATCGATCCAACCCCTCTCAATGTCCATCAGGCTGCCGCCATGACCCATGCACTGTTCACGAAGCACGAAGACACGCTGAAGCACGCACTCGCCGCCATCGAGAGCCGCGGGTACTGGAGCCCGTTCGCCGAAATGCCGAGCCCCAAAGTGTACGGGGAAAGCGCGAACGCAGATGGCGAGGCCGCGTTCAAGTCGCACCTCGACAAGACGTTCGCGCTCGACCAGCCGGCGTCCGGGGCAGCGGTCGGCGCAGAGCGGTCGCCGTACGGCATTGCACTGGGCATCCGGTATCCGAAGTCGACGCCCGACGAATTGATCGCCGCCGCTGCCGCCGCGCAACGCTCGTGGCGCGAAGCCGGCCCGAGCGCCTGGATCGGCGTCAGCCTCGAAATCCTCGCGCGCCTGAATCGCGCAAGCTTCGAAATCGCCTACAGCGTGATGCACACCACGGGGCAGGCATTCATGATGGCGTTCCAGGCCGGCGGCCCGCACGCGCAAGATCGAGCGCTCGAGGCAGTCGCCTATGCATGGGACGAACTGCGCCGCATCCCGACCGATGCGCACTGGGAAAAGCCGCAAGGCAAGAACCCGCCGCTCGCGATGCACAAGCACTACACGATCGTCCCGCGCGGCACCGGGCTCGTGCTCGGCTGCTGCACGTTCCCGACCTGGAACGGCTACCCGGGCCTGTTCGCCGATCTGGCAACCGGCAACACCGTGATCGTCAAACCGCATCCTGGCGCGATCCTGCCCCTCGCGATCACCGTCCGGATCGCTCGCGACGTGCTGCGCGAAGCCGGTTTCGACCCGAACGTCGTCACGCTCCTTGCGACCGAACCCAACGACGGTGCACTCGTTCAGGATCTCGCGCTGCGCCCCGAGATCAAGCTGATCGACTTCACGGGCAGCACGCAAAACGGCACGTGGCTCGAACGCCATGCCCACCAGGCACAGGTCTATACCGAGAAGGCCGGTGTCAACCAGATCGTGATCGACTCGACCGACGACCTGAAGGCCGCTGCCAAGAACATCGCGTTTTCGCTGGCGCTGTACTCCGGCCAGATGTGCACGGCACCGCAGAACATCTACGTGCCGCGCGACGGCATCCGCACGGCGGACGGCCATGCGAGCTTCGACGAGGTCGCACAAGCAATCGCCGTTGCCGTGCAAAAACTGACCGGCGACCCGGCACGCTCGGTCGAACTGATCGGCGCAATCCAGAACGAAGGCGTGACCGCACGCATCGACGACGCCCGCCAGCTCGGCCGCGTGCTCGCCGACAGCCTTACCCTCCAGCACCCTGCGTTTCCCGATGCCCGCGTGCGCACGCCGCTCGTGCTGCAACTCGACGTGGCCGATCGCGAGAAATTCACGCAGGAGTGGTTCGGCCCGATCTCGTTCGTGATCGCGACTGACTCGACCGCACAATCGCTCGATCTCGCCGGGGAAATCGCGGCGGAACATGGCGCGCTGACGCTCTCCGTCTATAGCATCGACGATGCAATCGTCGATGCAGCCCACGACACGGCGGTGCGCGGTGGTGTCGCGCTGTCGATCAACCTGACGGGCGGCGTGTTCGTGAACCAGTCGGCAGCGTTCTCGGATTTCCACGGCACGGGCGCGAACCCAGCGGCCAACGCGGCGCTGGCCGACCCGGCGTTCGTCGCCAACCGGTTCCGCGTGGTGCAGAGCCGCGTCCATGTTGCGCCGAAAGCGGCACCCTCGGAAGCCGGCCAACCGGCATAACCCGAATGGTCGACGTGCAAACGCCGCCACGTTCTCTACCATGAACGAATCCGCCACCCGGCGGGTTCGTTGCTTATTGATACGCCCATGACAGACGCCTATATCTGCGACGCGATTCGCACCCCCATCGGCCGCTACGGCGGCGCCCTGAAAGATGTCCGCGCCGACGACCTCGGTGCGGTACCGCTCAAGGCGCTCATCGAGCGCAACCGCGACGTCGACTGGGCGGCAATCGACGACGTGATCTACGGCTGCGCGAACCAGGCCGGCGAGGACAACCGCAACGTCGCACGCATGTCGGCGCTGCTCGCGGGCCTGCCGACCGACGTGCCCGGCACGACGCTGAACCGCCTGTGCGGCTCCGGGATGGACGCGGTCGGCACGGCTGCGCGCGCGATCAAGGCGGGCGAGGCGCGCCTGATGATCGCAGGCGGCGTCGAGAGCATGACGCGCGCGCCGTTCGTAATGGGCAAGGCCGCGAGCGCGTTCGCGCGCCAGGCCGACATATTCGACACGACGATCGGCTGGCGCTTCATAAATCCGCTGATGAAACAGCTGTACGGCGTCGATTCGATGCCGGAGACGGCCGAGAACGTCGCGGTCGACTACAACATCAGCCGCACCGACCAGGACCTGTTCGCGCTGCGCAGCCAGCAGAAGGCCGCGCGGGCGCAGCAGGACGGCACGCTCGCCGAAGAAATCGTCGCGGTCACGATTCCGCAGAAGAAGGGCGATCCGGTGGTCGTGTCGCGCGACGAGCATCCGCGCGAGACATCGCTCGAAACGCTCGCGAAGCTGAAGGGCGTTGTGCGCCCGGACAGCTCGGTGACAGCCGGCAACGCATCGGGCGTCAACGACGGTGCGTGCGCGCTGCTGCTCGCCAATGCCCAGGCAGCCGACCAGTACGGCCTGCGCCGCCGCGCACGCGTGATCGGCATGGCGACAGCCGGCGTCGCACCGCGCGTGATGGGCATCGGACCCGCACCGGCCACGCAGAAACTGCTGCGCCAGCTCGGCATGACCATCGACCAGTTCGACGTGATCGAACTGAACGAGGCGTTCGCATCGCAAGGTCTCACGGTGCTGCGCATGCTCGGCGTCGCCGACGACGATCCGCGCGTGAACCCGAACGGCGGCGCAATCGCACTGGGGCATCCGCTCGGCGCATCGGGCGCCCGGCTCGTGACCACGGCGCTCCACCAACTCGAGCGTACGGGCGGCCGCTTTGCGCTCTGTACGATGTGCATCGGCGTCGGCCAGGGTATCGCACTCGCGATCGAACGGGTGTAACCAACGCACCGCGCGCCTATAACGAAGTCATGAAGGAGATACTGCATGTCCTATCAGGCGATTCAGCTGGATATCGATCAGGCCTCGAACGTGGCCACGATTACCCTCAACCGCCCCGACAAGCTGAACAGCTTTACGCGGGCGATGCATCGCGAGCTGCAGTCGGCGCTCGATGATGTCGAGGCGGCCGGCGCGCGCGCGCTGATCCTGACAGGCGCGGGGCGCGGCTTCTGCGCGGGCCAGGACCTGGCCGACCTCGACTTCACGCCGGGCGCGTCCACCGACCTCGGCGCACTGATCGACGAGCACTTCAATCCGCTGATCCGCCGCCTGCAGCGTCTGCCGATTCCGGTGATCGCCGCCGTCAACGGCACGGCGGCCGGTGCCGGCGCGAATCTAGCGCTCGCATGCGACCTCGTGTTCGCCGCCCGCTCGAGCAGTTTCATCCAGGCCTTCGTCAAGATCGGGCTCGTACCCGATTCGGGCGGTACGTGGTTCCTGCCGCAACGCGTCGGCATGGCACGCGCGCTGGGGCTCGCGCTGACAGGCGACAAACTCGGTGCCGAACAGGCCGAGCAGTGGGGCTTGATCTGGCGCGCGGTCGACGACGACACCCTCGCTGCGTCAGCCCGCCAGCTCGCCACCCAGCTCGCGCAGCAGCCAACGCTCGCGATCGCATCGATCAAGCAATCGATGCGCGACAGCGTCACGAACACGCTCGACCAACAACTCGATGTGGAACGCGACCTGCAGCGCAAACTTGGCCAGTCGCACGACTACGCGGAAGGCGTGAAGGCATTCGTCGAGAAGCGCGCGCCGCGCTTCGAGGGGCGTTGACATGACGAACGCAACTGCCACGCTCGACCCCGATTCGCTCGCCCGCGCCACCGCGCGAGCCATGTACGACGCCGACGCATGCAGCCGCGCGTTCGGGATGGAAATCGCCGAAGTACGCGCCGGCTACGCGCGCCTGCAGATGCGCGTGCGGCCCGAATTCCTGAACGGGCATCAGACTTGCCATGGCGGGATCATCTTCACGCTGGCCGATTCGACGTTCGCGTTCGCGTGCAACTCGTACAACGTCAACGCAGTCGCGGCCGGCTGCTCGATCGAATTCCTGCGCCCCGTGCACGGCAACGACGTGCTGACGGCCGAGGCGATCGAACAGGCACGCGCCGGCCGCCAAGGCATCTACGACATCCGCGTCACGAACCAGACCGGCGAAACCGTCGCGATGTTTCGCGGCAAATCTGCCCAGATCAAGGGCACAGTCATCCCGGAAGACCGCTGACATCGACGGCCCGCACATAACAAACACTGGAGACATGCATGACTACCCCGCTACCGCTCGAGCCGATCGAGACCGCCTCACGCGACGAGCTGACCGCGCTGCAGCTCGAACGCCTCAAGTGGTCGCTCCGGCATGCGTATGACCACTCTCCCGTCTATCGTCGCAAGTTCGACGATGCGGGCGTCCACCCGGACAACCTGAAGACGCTCGCCGACCTTACGCGTTTCCCGTTCACGACGAAGAGCGACCTGCGCGACAGTTATCCGTTCGGGATGTTCGCGGTGCCGCAGGACCAGATCTCGCGCATTCATGCGTCGTCGGGCACGACCGGCAAGCCGACGGTCGTCGGCTATACGGCCGGCGACATCGACACTTGGGCGAATCTCGTCGCGCGCTCGATCCGCGCCGCCGGTGCGCGCCGCGGCGACAAGGTACACGTCAGCTACGGCTACGGCTTGTTCACGGGCGGGCTCGGCGCGCACTACGGCGCCGAACGCGCGGGGCTGACCGTGATCCCGTTCGGCGGCGGCCAGACCGAAAAGCAGGTGCAGCTGATCCAGGATTTCCGGCCCGACATCATCATGGTGACGCCGAGCTACATGCTGTCGATCGCCGACGAAATCGAGCGCCAGGGCCTCGATCCCGTGCAAAGTTCGCTGCGCATCGGCATCTTCGGCGCGGAGCCGTGGACCAACGACATGCGCGTCGCGATCGAGCAGCGGATGGGCATCGACGCGGTCGACATTTATGGGCTGTCCGAAGTGATGGGCCCCGGCGTCGCGTCCGAATGCGTCGAGACCAAGGATGGCCCGACCATCTGGGAAGACCACTTCTATCCGGAAATCATCGATCCTGAAACCGGTGAAGTGCTTCCGGACGGCGAACTCGGCGAGCTCGTGTTCACGTCGCTCACGAAAGAGGCGCTGCCGATTATCCGCTACCGGACCCGCGACCTCACGCGGTTGTTGCCCGGCACTGCCCGCACGATGCGGCGGATGGAGAAGATCACGGGTCGTTCGGACGACATGATGATCGTGCGCGGCGTCAACGTGTTCCCGACGCAAATCGAGGAGCAGTTGCTCAAGCAGCGCGCGCTCGCACCGCACTATCAGATCGTGCTGACGAAGGAAGGCCCGCTCGACGTGCTGACGCTCAACGTCGAGCCCTGTCCGGAAACCGCGCCGGATACGGCGGCGATCCATGCAGCAAAACAGGCGCTCGCGCACGACATCAAGTCGCTGATCGGTGTAACGGCCGTGATCGACGTGCTGCCCGTGAACGGGATCGAGCGCTCGGTCGGCAAGGCGCGACGCGTCGTCGACAAGCGCAAGGGCTGACGGCAGTCGCTGCTCATGCATGACGCGCGGTGAATCCGCGGCTGCAAATGAAACAGCCCGATCGGCCAACGCCGATCGGGCTGTTTCATTCAGGGACACCGTTGGGGCCCCCATCGACGCGACAGGCGCATCACGGAAACTTACACCGCACTAGCGCCTTTGCGATCAGAGCGACGCACCCCACGCACACCATCGCGCCCACGAATGCCGCGCCTGATGCATCGGCGGCGCCCCGCGCAACCCGCGCCGCCTCACATCACGAATTCGGGAACAGCAACCACATCCGGCCGACCTGCTTCATTCGCCCGGCCTGATCGCCCGCGTCGTCGCCGAGCCCCCAGAAATAGTCGGCCCGCACGCCGCCCTTGATCGCGGAGCCCGTATCCTGCGCGAACACGAGCCGGTTCATCGGCGTATTCGTCAGCGGGCGCGTCGTCTGCAGGAACACAGGCGTGCCGAGCGGGATCGACGATGGATCGACGGCGATCGAACGCTCCGGCGTCAGCGGCACGCCAAGCGCGCCGATCGGGCCGTCCGCGCCGCCGTGCGGTGCATCTTCCTTGGTCGGCATGTCGCGGAAGAACACGAACCGCGGGTTCGTGTCGAGCAACGCGTCGACGCGGGTCGGGTTCGCCTTCGCCCAGGCCTTGATGCCCTGCATCGTCGCCTGAGCGGGCGTCAGCTCGCCGCGATCGAGCAGCCACTTGCCGATCGAGCGGTACGGCTGGTTGTTGGTGCCGCCGAAGCCGACCCGCATCACCGAACCGTCGTCGAGCAGCACGCGCCCCGAGCCCTGCACCTGCAGGAAGAACGCTTCGATCGGGTCGTCGACCCACACGAGTTCGTTGCCGCTCAGGATGCCGGCGCGCTCGAGCTGCGCGCGTGCCGGCAGCGCGGCGCCCGCACGATAACCGGCCGGCCAGCGGTAGAGCGCGTACTGATATGGACCGCGACGCACGCGCGAACCATGCAGCAGCGGCTCGTAATAGCCGGTCACGAGCCCGTCGAGCGTACCGTCGGTGTTCGCGAGCTGGAACGGCGTGAAATACGTTTCGAAGAACGTCCGTGCACTGCTGACGTCAAGCTCGTCGAGCCGGTCGGCAGCCGCGCAAGCACGCTGCCAGGCCGGCTGGCGTGCGAGCCGCACGCAGTTCTGCCGCAGCGCGGCCGTCGCGCCGATCAGCGCATCGTCCTGCCAGCCCGGCACCTGCTGCCACGCGACCGGCGTGAGCCGCTTCGCGGCGACCTGACCCGGCACGATCGCCGCGCCGGTCGGCGGCTTCAACGACGAAGTTCGCGTCGGCGCGCCGCCGCACGCCGCAAGCAACGCCGCAGCCGCAGCGGCCGCAACCCACCCGGCCACCCGGGGCCCAAACCACATACAATGTCCGTTCTTGATGGAAACCGCCATGTCAGATTTTCTCGACCAATATCCGATGCTCATCTTCGCGCTCGAAGCCTTCGTAGCGCTTGCCCTGCTGATCTTCATCGTCGTGTGGACGTCGTCGGGCAGGAAGAAGCACGCCCGCAACAACGACCGCCAGCCGCGCTGACGCGCTCCGCACGCTCAATGCAGCGTGCGCGGCATGTGCAGTGCGAACTCGTCGACCGGCGCCTCGAAGCGCTCGCCGTCTTCCGCCACGCAGAAGTACTCGCCACGCATCGTGCCGACCGGGGTCGCGATCACGGCCCAGCTCGTGTATTCGAAGTGCTCGCCCGGCTGCAGCAGCGGCTGGTGCCCGACGACGCCGAGCCCCTTCACTTCCTGCACGTGGTTCTCACTGTCCGTGATGATCCAGTGACGCGCGATCAGCTGCGCCGCGACCTGCCCCGTGTTGCGAATCGTCAGCGTGTACGCGAATGCGTATTGACGGCGATCGGGGTCGGATTGTTCCGGCAAGTAGCTGGTTTTCACCGAAACGGTGAACTGATACTGACTCATGGTGTTTCCGCTGGAAGATGACTGTCCGTGCCGGCATGGGCACAGGGCCGCGGGCGCGCCGCATTGGTTCGGCATTCTATGCGCAATCGGGCCTCAGCCGCACGGCCCGCCACCGCGCACCGGGTCGCCGGACGGTAGAATGACGGTTTTGCGCCGCAACGTCCCCGCTCCCCTGCCATGACCCAATTCCGCATCGCTCCCAGCATCCTGTCGGCCGATTTCGCTCGGCTCGGTGAAGAAGTCCGCAACGTGGTCGCCGCCGGCGCCGACTGGATCCACTTCGACGTGATGGACAACCATTATGTGCCGAATCTGACCATCGGCCCGCTCGTCTGCGAAGCGATCCGCCCGCACGTGCAGGTGCCGATCGACGTGCATCTGATGGTGCGCCCGGTCGACCGGATCGTGCCCGATTTCGCAAAGGCCGGTGCAAACCTGATCAGCTTCCACCCGGAAGGCTCCGATCACATCGACCGCACGCTGTCGCTGATCCGCGACCACGGCTGCAAGGCCGGCCTCGTGTTCAATCCGGCCACGCCGCTGAACTACCTCGACCACGTGATGGACCGCCTCGACTTCGTGCTGCTGATGTCGGTCAACCCGGGCTTCGGCGGCCAGTCGTTCATTCCGGAAACGCTGAACAAGCTGCGCGAAGCACGCGCACGCATCGACGCGTACACCGAGCGCACCGGCCGCGAGATCCTGCTCGAAGTCGACGGCGGCGTGAAGACCGACAACATCGCGGAAATCGCGGCGGCCGGCGCCGACACCTTCGTCGCGGGTTCGGCGATCTTCGGCAAGCCCGACTACCGCAAGGTGATCGACGAGATGCGCGCCGCGCTCGCCACCGTCGAGCGGAGCTGACGCCGTGGCCGAATCGTCGCTCGCCGGCCATGCGCCGGCCGGGGCCGCAACGGACGCCGCCCCGATCCGCTTCGCCACGCCGCGCATCGACGCGGCGCTGATCGATCTCGACGGCACGATGGTCGATACGGCCGACGATTTCACGGCCGGCCTGAACGGGATGCTCGCGCAGCTCGGCGCGCCGGCCACGTCGCGCGACGAGGTGATCGGCTACGTCGGCAAGGGCTCCGAACACCTGATCCAGAGCGTGCTGAAGCCGCGCTTCCCGGCCGACGAAGCGCACGCGCGCTTCGACGACGCGCTGGCGATCTATCAGACCGAATACGCGAAGATCAACGGCCGCCACACGCGCCTCTATCCGGACATGGCCGCCGGCCTCGACGCGCTGCGCGCGGCCGGCATCCGGCTCGCGTGCGTGACGAACAAGCCGCACCGCTTCGCGGTCGAGCTGCTCGAGCAGTACGGGCTGGCCGATAGCTTCGGCATCGTGCTCGGCGGCGACAGCGTCGCGCGCAAGAAGCCCGATCCGCTGCCGATGCTGACGGCCTGCAACGCGCTCGGCGTCGCACCGGATGCCGCGGTCGCGATCGGCGACTCGGAAAACGATGCGCTGGCGGGCCGCGCGGCCGGGATGGCGACGCTGACGGTGCCGTACGGCTACAACCACGGCAAAGCTATACAAACGATAAATTCGGATGGTATAGTCGATTCGTTGCTGGTCGCAGCTCGCGCGATCACCGCGCACAACGCCGGCCGGCCAACCCTCTGATCATTTCTTCCATCTGCATGTTTCTGAATAAAAAACGGAGTCTGAGCAGCATCGACCGGGGAGCCTGGCCCTGGCGTCGCTGGTCGCGCTAACCTCTTCGATGAGGTACGCTGAAGCACGTCTTCAGCGCCGTTTTTTATCTCGCTGCGCATCCGCGCGCCGATCGTCGCACCACCTCGAGTTCTACCGCGTCCGAACGCTTGCGTTCAGGCTCGGCCGCAGGCTCGCGACGTTCACGCCCGGATTGCCGGCCGGCAACAGGCACTTCTCGATCGACCGCCCTTTCGCCGACGGCAACCCGCGCAGCGTCAAGTGATCCCTGGCGCACGCGCCGCTCGTCCCGAACAGGACCGGAACATGACCGAACTCGAATTTCAATCGCTCGCGAACGAAGGCTACAACCGCATCCCGCTGATCGCGGAAGCCCTCGCCGATCTCGAAACGCCGCTGTCCCTCTACCTGAAGCTGGCCCAGCCCGAACGCTCGGGCGCCAACTCGTTCCTGCTCGAATCGGTGGTTGGCGGCGAACGCTTCGGCCGCTATTCGTTCATCGGCCTGCCCGCCCGTACGCTCGTGCGTACCCGCAACGGCGTGTCGGACGTCGTGCGCGACGGCCAGGTCGTCGAGACGCATGACGGCGACCCGTTCCAGTTCATCGAATCGTTCCAGGCCCGCTTCAAGGTGGCGCAGCGCCCGGGCCTGCCGCGCTTCTGCGGCGGTCTCGCCGGCTACTTCGGCTACGACGCGGTGCGCTACATCGAGAAGAAGCTCGCGAACACCGCGCCGCGCGACGATCTCGGCCTGCCCGACATCCAGCTGCTGCTGACCGAGGAAGTCGCAGTGATCGACAACCTCGCCGGCAAGCTGTATCTGATCATCTACGCGGACCCGAGCCAGGCCGAAGCCTATACGAAGGCGAAACAGCGCCTGCGCGAACTGAAGCAGCGCCTGCGCACGACCGTGCAGCCGCCCGTCACGTCGGCAAGCGTGCGCACCGAGACGTTCCGCGAGTTCAAGAAGGACGATTATCTGGCCGCCGTGCGCCAGGCGAAGGAATACATCGCGGCCGGCGAGCTGATGCAGATCCAGGTCGGCCAGCGCCTGACGAAACCATACCGCGACAATCCGTTGTCGCTGTATCGCGCGCTGCGTTCGCTGAACCCGTCGCCGTACATGTACTACTACAACTTCGGCGATTTCCACGTGGTCGGCGCATCGCCGGAAATCCTCGTGCGCCAGGAAAAGCGCGGCGAAGACCAGATCGTCACGATTCGCCCGCTCGCCGGCACGCGCCCGCGCGGCAACACGCCCGAGCGCGATGCGGAACTCGCGACCGAACTGCTCAACGATCCGAAGGAGATCGCCGAGCACGTGATGCTGATCGACCTCGCGCGCAACGACGTCGGCCGCATCGCGGAAATCGGCTCGGTGCAGGTGACCGACAAGATGGTCATCGAGAAATACTCGCACGTGCAGCACATCGTCAGCTCGGTCGAAGGCAAGCTGAAGCCCGGCATGACGAACTACGACGTGCTGCGCGCGACGTTCCCGGCCGGCACGCTGTCCGGCGCGCCGAAGGTACGTGCGATGGAACTGATCGACGAACTCGAGCCGGTCAAGCGCGGGCTGTACGGCGGCGCCGTCGGCTACCTGTCGTTCTCGGGCGAGATGGACCTCGCGATCGCGATCCGCACGGGCCTGATCCACAACGGCAACCTATATGTGCAAGCGGCGGCCGGCGTCGTCGCGGATTCGGTACCCGAATCCGAATGGCAAGAGACCGAGAACAAGGCGCGCGCGGTGCTGCGTGCGGCCGAACAGGTCCAGGACGGCCTCGATAGCGACTTCTGACCGGAGACTGACCATGCTGCTCATGATCGACAACTACGACTCGTTTACCTACAACCTGGTCCAGTACTTCGGTGAACTCGGCGAGGACGTACACACCTACCGCAACGACGAAATCACGCTCGACGGGATCGCGCGGCTGAATCCCGATGCGATCTGCCTGTCGCCCGGCCCGAGCAACCCGCAGCATGCGGGCATCACGCTCGACGTGCTGAAGGAATTCGCGGGCAAGAAGCCGATCCTCGGCGTCTGCCTCGGCCATCAGGCGATCGGCGAGGCGTTCGGCGGCCGCGTCGTGCGCGCGAAAACCATCATGCACGGCAAGGTGAGCAAGATCGAAACCGACTGCCGCGGCGTGTTCGCCGACCTGCCGAAGCACTTCGACGTCACGCGCTATCACTCGCTCGCGATCGAGCGCGAATCGCTGCCCGACTGCCTCGAGGTGTCCGCCTGGACCGACGACGGCGAAATCATGGGCGTGCGCCACAAGACGCTGCCGGTCGAAGGCGTGCAGTTCCACCCGGAATCGATCCTGTCCGAGCATGGCCATGCGCTGCTCGAGAATTTCCTGAAACAGGCCCGCGCCGCGGCCGCGCAAGCCGCCTGACGGGAGCCTCACGATGACGATTACCCCGCAGGAAGCGCTGCAGCGCACGATCGAACACCGCGAGATCTTCCACGACGAGATGCTGCATCTGATGCGGCTCATCATGCGCGGCGACATGTCGCCCGTGATGGCGGCCGCGATCATCACCGGGCTGCGCGTGAAGAAGGAGACGATCGGCGAGATCGCCGCCGCCGCGACCGTGATGCGCGAATTTGCGAACCACGTCGAGGTGCAGGACAACTCGAACTTCGTCGACATCGTCGGCACCGGCGGCGACGGCTCGCACACGTTCAACATCTCGACCGCGTCGATGTTCGTCACGGCCGCGGCCGGCGCGAAAGTCGCGAAGCACGGCAACCGCGGCGTGTCGAGCAAGTCCGGCAGCGCCGACGTGCTCGAGGCGCTCGGCGTGAACATCGACCTGCAATCCGACCAGGTTGCCGCGTCGATCGCCGAAACGGGCATGGGCTTCATGTTCGCGCCGAACCACCACCCGGCGATGAAGAACATCGCAGCCGTGCGCCGCGAGCTCGGCGTACGCACGATCTTCAACATCCTCGGCCCGCTGACCAATCCGGCAGGCGCACCGAACCAGCTGATGGGCGTGTTCCACGCCGACCTGGTCGGCATCCAGGTGCGCGTGATGCAGCGTCTCGGCGCGCAGCACGTGCTCGTCGTGTACGGAAAGGACGGGATGGACGAGGTATCGCTCGGCGCAGCGACGCTCGTCGGCGAACTGCGCGACGGCAAGGTGCAGGAATACGAGATCCACCCGGAAGACTTCGGCCTGCAGATGGTGTCGAACCGCACGCTGAAGGTGGAAAATGCCGACGAATCGCGCACGATGCTGCTCGGCGCGCTGGACAACCAGCCGGGCGTCGCGCGCGAGATCGTGACGCTGAACGCGGGCACCGCGCTCTATGCGGCGAACATCGCCGAATCGATCGCGGACGGCATCCAGCTCGCCCGCGAAGCGATCGCGAGCGGCAAGGCCCGCGCGAAGGTCGACGAACTCGTGCGCTTCACGCAGCAGTTCAAACGCTGACTCCCCTTACGAATCAAGCAGGAATCCACATGAGCGACATTCTCGACCGAATCATCGCCGTCAAGCGCGAAGAAGTCGCGGCAGCCATGCGCAGCGCGCCGCTCGAGGCACTGAAACTGGAAGCATCCGCGCGCGACCTGCGCGACTTCGTCGGCGCACTGCGCGTGAAGCATATGGCCGGCGACGCGGCCGTGATTTCCGAAATCAAGAAGGCGAGCCCGTCGAAGGGCGTGCTGCGCGAGCATTTCGTGCCGGCCGACATCGCGCGTTCGTATGCAGCGCACGGCGCTGCGTGCCTGTCGGTGCTGACCGACGAGCAGTTCTTCCAGGGCAGCGTCCGCTATCTCGAGGAAGCGCGCGCGGCCTGCACGCTGCCGGTGCTGCGCAAGGACTTCATCGTCGACGCGTACCAGATCATGGAAGCGCGCGCGATGGGCGCCGACGCGATCCTGCTGATCGCCGCCGCGCTCGACACGCCGCTGATGCAGGATCTCGAAGCGTATGCGCACTCGCTCGGCCTCGCGGTGCTGGTCGAAGTGCACGACCGCAACGAGATGGAACAGGCGCTGACGCTCAAGACGCCGCTGCTCGGCGTCAACAACCGCAACCTGCGCACATTCGAGACGTCGATCCAGACCACGCTCGACATGCTCGACATGATTCCCGCGGATCGCATCGTCGTGACCGAATCGGGCATCCTGTCGCGCACCGACGTCGACACGATGCGCGCGGCGAACGTGAACACGTTCCTCGTCGGCGAAGCGTTCATGCGCGCCGACCAGCCGGGCGAGGAACTCGCACGGATGTTCTTCTGATGGCGATCGAAAAGGAAATCAAGCTCGCGCTGCCGGCCGGCCAGGCCGAGGCCGCGCGACGCTTCTTCGAGACGCTGACCGGCGAACCCGGTCACGACATCACGCTCGCGAACGTCTATTACGACACGCCCGATCTCGCGCTGGCCCGCTCGAAGAGCGCGGTACGCGTGCGCCACGCGCCGCACGGCTGGCTGCAGACGTTCAAGACGGTCGGCAACGCGGAAGGCGGCCTGCATCGCCGCCACGAATGGGAACTGCCGGTCGCCGGCGACGCGCTCGAGATCGATGCGCTCGTCGCGGCCTGCGACGTGCCGGAAGCCGCCGCCGCGCTCAATGACGCGGCCGGCACGTTGTCGGCGCTGTTCCGCACGGATTTTTCGCGTACGCTGTGGCGCATCGCAATCGGCGGCGCAACCGTCGAAGCCGCGGTGGACCTCGGCGAGATCGTCGTCCAGGCGGAACGCGAAACGCGCCGCGAACCGATCAGCGAAATCGAACTCGAACTGATCGACGGCCCGGAAGCGGCGCTCGCAACGCTCGCCGCCGAACTGCAGCAGGTGCTGCCGGGCCTCGCTCCCGAAAACATCAGCAAGGCGCAGCGCGGCTACCGGCTGCGCGCGCAATAACACGCATCACGCATGGCAACCCGCAAGACTTCCCGCGCGCCGCAACAGGCGTCGCTGTTCGACGATCCCGTGCCGGAAACGGCGCCGGCCGATATTCCGTCCCCGGCACCCGAAGCGCCCGCAGCCGGACGCAAACCCGCGAAGAAAACTGCTGCGCCGTCTCCGGTCGTCGCAGCAACGCCGCCCGTTACCGCCAACGTTCCGCACCTCGCCGCGCAATTCGACGCGCTGCCGACGGTCTGGCGCGACGTGCTGAAACCCTTTACCGACAGCGACGCGTACGCGCCGCTGTGCCGCTTCGTCGATGACGAGCGTGCGGCCGGCAAGGCGGTCTATCCGACCGACGTGTTCCGCGCGCTGCGCCTGACAAGCCCGGACGACGTAAAAGTCGTGATCCTCGGCCAGGATCCTTACCACGGCGACGATCGCGGCACGCCGCAGGCGCACGGGCTCGCGTTCTCGGTGCCGCCGGCCGTGCGCACGCCGCCGTCGCTGCGCAACATCTTCAAGGAAATCGCCGCGAACTTCGGTCATGACACGCCGCGCCACGGCTGCCTCGACACCTGGGCGCGCCAGGGCGTGCTGCTGCTCAACACGGTGCTGACGGTGGAGCGTGGTGCAGCCGCGAGCCATGCGAAGCGCGGCTGGGAACAGTGCACGGACACGCTGATCCGCGAACTCGCCGGCCGCCATCGCGGGCTCGTCTTCATGCTGTGGGGCGCACACGCGCAGGCGAAGCGCGCACTGTTCGACGCAAGCGCGCACTGCGTGCTCGAAGCGCCGCATCCGTCGCCGCTGTCCGCGCACCGCGGTTTCCTCGGCTGCCGCCATTTTGCGCTCGCGAACGACTATCTGGTCGATGCCGGTCGCGAACCGATCGACTGGCGCCTGCCGGAAGTGGCCGAAACGCTCGCTTGACGGCCGCGCCGGCGATTCTTTCGCCAGCCGGCATGCAAAAACGCCGCGTCCCGAAAGGGGCGCGGCGTTTTTTTATCGGACGATGCAGCGGGTGCAGCGCACCCGCATCGACCTTACGCAGCAGCGATCGCTTCGCGAGCGCTGGCGAGCGCGGCGCTCTGCGCATCCGGCCCGAGGTTCAGGCCTTCCGCGAAGATGAAGCTCACGTCGGTCATGCCGACGAAGCCGAGGAACGTGCGCAGGTACGGGGTCTGGCTGTCGTTCGGCGTACCGGCGTACTTGCCGCCACGGGCCGTCACCACGTAAACCTTCTTGCCCTTGATCAGGCCTTCCGGACCGTTCTCGGTGTAGCGGAACGTGACGCCTGCACGTGCGATCCAGTCGAAGTACGTCTTCAGTTGCGACGAGATGCCGAAGTTGTACATCGGTGCGCCGATCACGATGATGTCGGCGGCTTGCAGTTCGGCGATCAATGCATCGCTCTTCGCGACGATCGCATTCTGTTCCGCGGTGCGCTGGTCGGCCGGCGTGAAGAACGCGCCGAGCACCGATTCGTCGAGGTGCGGCAGCGCATCGGCCAGGAGGTCACGAACCACGACCTTCGCGCCGGGGTTCGATTGTTGCAGCTTTGCCGTCAGTTCGTTGGCCAGCAGCGTGGATTGCGCACCTTGCGAACGTGCCGCGGAATTGATTTGCAGAATGGTCGTCATGTCAGGCTCCAGTAGGATTGCGCTTCGGTAGCGCGAGTGACGCCATTGTGCGTGGCCACATTACCGCGAAAAAGCGGGTTCAGGGCGACGGATCGTTGCAACAGCGAAACAATCCCCGATCGCGCCCCGATACCCGCTTCAGTATGTTCAACCCTTCAGCCAGGCTTCCCGGGCCTTCGAGACCGCTGCCGGCTTTGCGGCCGCAGTCAGCCGGTAGCGCGTGACTTCCGGGCCGTCGAGCTTCAGTTTCGCGGTGCGCAGTTCATCGCGGCGGAATGCGTGAACCTCGACCTTGTCGCCCGGCCGGTAGCGCGCGAGCAGTGCGTCGAGGTTGGTGCCCGTGACGCGCAGCCCGTCGACTGCGATCAGCGTGTCGCCAGCCGACAGCCCCGCGCGATGTGCGGCGCCGCCTTCGTAGACGGCCGCGAACGTGCAGTCCGCGCCGCCGCGCAGGCGCGCGCCGATCGTCGGCTTCGCGGCCGCGCCGTTCGCGACATCGGGCGCGAGCGTCACGCCGAACGGTGCGAGCAAATCGGCGAGCGGCAGATCGCGCGTACCGTGCACGGCATCGGCGAACAGGCGCCCGAGCGCGACGCCCGTCGCCTCTTCGATCAGCGCCTCGACTTCGTTTTCCTCGACGCCCGCCTGCTTGCCGCGGTAGAAGTCGCGGCCGTAGCGTTGCCACAGCAGGCGCATCACGTCGTCGAGCGACTTCTTGTTGCGCGTCTGCGCGCGGATCGCGAGATCGAAGGCGAGCGCGACGAGCGAACCCTTCGTGTAGTAGCTGACGATCGCGTTGGTCGCGTTCTCGTCCTGGCGGTAGTACTTGATCCACGCGTCGAACGAGCTCTCCGCGACGCTCTGCTTGAGCCGGCCCGTGCCGCGCAGCACGCCGCCGACCGTACGGCCGAGCGCCGCGAAATATTCGTCCTGCGACATCAGTCCGCTGCGCACGAGCATCAGGTCGTCGTAATACGACGTGAAGCCTTCGAACAGCCACAGCAGCGACGTGTAGTTTTCCTTCGTCAGGTCGTACGGCACGAACGCCGCCGGCTTGATGCGCTTCACGTTCCACGTGTGGAAGTATTCGTGGCTGCAGAGACCGAGATACGTGCGATAGCCTTCCGTCGTGTCGGGCCGCCCCTTCACCGGCAGGTCGGTGCGGTTGCAGATCAGCGCGGTCGACGCGCGATGCTCGAGGCCGCCGTAGCCGTCGCTGACCGCCAGCGTCATGAACACGTAGCGGTCCATCGGCGCTTTCTTCGATTTCGGCTCGAACAGCGCGATCTGCGCTTCGCACACGCGCTTCAGGTCGGTGCGCAGGCGCTCCATGTCGAGCTGTGTCACACGCCCCGCGATCACGATGTCGTGCGGCACGCCGTGCGCGTCGAACGTCGCAAGCGCGAATTCGCCGATCGTCACCGGATGGTCGGAGAGCTCGTCGTAGTTCGACGCGCGGTACGCGCCGAATCCGTAGCGCTTCGTGCCGCGCGCCTCGGGCAGCGCGGTGCCGACGCGCCACGCGCGGAACGCCGCGCCGGCCGGCTTCGCGATGTCGACTTCACACGGCGCGTTCTCGCGGCCGGCGACGCTCAGGAACACGGCCGTCGCGTTGAAGAAGCCGCCCGATTCGTCGAGATACGCGGAGCGCACCGACAGGTCCCACGCATACACGTCGTAGCGCAGCGTCAACGCGCCGTTCACGGGTGCGGCCTGCCACGTGTGCTTGTCGGTCTTCGCGATCCGCACCTTGCGGCCCGCGTCGTTGAATGCACCGAGCGTCACGATGTTGCGCGCGAACTCGCGCACGAGGTAGCTGCCCGGAATCCACACCGGCAACGAAAAGCGCTGGCCTTCGGGGTCGGGATCGGCGACCGTCACCGACACTTCGAACAGGTGCGCGGCAAGATCTTTCGGGACAATCGAATAGTGGATCGGCTGGGTCATCGTGGCAATCGGTCGGTCAAATACGGCGGCGGAAACGAAGAGAGGCGCCGGCAGATGCGGGCGCCCCTCGCTGGCCAGGCCATACGGCCCGGCGTGTAGTCGGTTACTTGCTCGAGGCGAGCGCCTGGTTGAGCTGGTCGGCCGACACGGCGCCCGGCAGGCGGCGGCCGTCCGGCAGGAAGATCGTCGGCGTGCCCGTCACGTTCATCCCGCGGCCGAGCGCGAGGTTCTTGTCGAGCGCGGTGGTATCGCAAGTGCCGGCACCGGACGGTGCGCGATGGTCGAGCATCCAGCTCTGCCACGTTTTCGCGCGGTCGGTCGCACACCAGATCGCCTTCGACTTCGCGGTCGAATCCGGCGACAGCACCGGGTACAGGAACGTGTAGACGGTCACGTTGTCGACCGACTGCAGCGTCGTCTCGAGCTTCTTGCAGTACGGGCAGTTCGGGTCGGAGAACACCGCGATCTTGCGAGCGCCGTTGCCCTTGACAACCTTGATCGCATTCGCGAACGGCAGGCTCGCGAAGTCGATCTTGTTGATTTCGGACAGGCGTGCGTCGGTCAGGTTCTTGTGCGTCTTGGCGTCGACGAGATCGCCGAGCAGCACGTAGTCGCCCGCCGCATCGCTATAGATGATCTGCGAGCCGAGGTTCACTTCGTAAAGGCCCGCGACCGGCGATTTCGACACGCTCTTGATCGGCGCGTCGTTGCCGAGGCGGGTCTGCAGCGTGGCTTTCAGCTTGTCGGTGGTCTGGTCGGCCTGCGCGGTGCAGCCAAGCGTCGCCATCGTGACGGCCAGCGCCAGCGACGCGATGCGGATCGTTTTTTTCATCGAAATCTTCCTTCAGCTCAATCGGAGTGCACGGCACAGTGTACGCCGTAACGGAACCGTGTCCGACCGGCGAAGCGGCCGAAGGTTCGATCAGCCGAGCGCGGCCGACACGAGCCAGCGCTTCACGAGCGGCTGCGCGCCGACGAAGGCCATGCCCGCGTTGCGCACGGCCTTCGCGAGCGACCCCGGCACCGCGAACAGCCGCTGCAGCCCGTCGGTCGCGACCATCAGCGCGCGGATGTCCTCGCGGCGCGAACGCTCGTAGCGGCGCAGCAGCACCGTATCGCCGAGGTTGCGGAAGCTTTCCTTGCCCGCGATTGCATCGGCCAGCGCCGCGACGTCGCGCAGCCCGAGGTTCATCCCCTGCCCCGCGAGCGGGTGGATCAGGTGTGCGGCATCGCCGACGAGCGCGACGCGCGGCGCGATCAGCTTGTCGACCGTCTGCAGTGCCAGCGGGAAGCCGGCGGCCGGCGTCACGCAGTCGAGCGTGCCGACCTGGCCGTGAGACACGCGCTCGACTTCGGCCGCGAGCTGCGCCGGATCGAGCGCGAGCAATTCGTCCGCATGCGCGGTGTGCGCAGACCAGACGAGCGACACATGGCCGTCCGGCAGCGGCAGCAGCGCGACGATCTCGCCTTCGTGGAACCACTGGTAGGCCGTCTCGCGGTGCGGCAGCGACGCTTTGAAATTCGCGACGACGCCCGTCTGCCGATAGTCGCGTCGTTCGACTTTGGCCCCCATTTGCGAGCGCACCCACGAATGCGCGCCATCGGCGCCGACGACGAGATCGGCTTCCAGCACCTGCCCGGACGACAGCGTGAGCACGGCCGCGTCGTCGCGCACGTCGAAGCCCTGCGCGCGCGCATCGAACCACGTGAGGTTCGGCTGGAACCGCAGCGCGGCGTCGAGCGACGCCTCGACCAGCGACGATTCGGCGATCCACGCGAGCTGGGGCACGGAGGCCTGGTACGCGGAGAAATGCAGTTCCGCGTGCGCATCGCCGTACACGCGCATGTCGTAGACCGGGGCGAGCCGGCTGTGATCGAGCGCCTGCCAGACCCGCAGTCGCTCAAGCAGCGCCTGCGAACTGGAGGACAGCGCGTAGACGCGCGTGTCGAATGCGAGATCGGCGGGACGCGGCGTGGCCGGCTGGGCGAGCAAGGCAGTCTTGTAGCCGGACTGGGTCAGCGCGAGCGCGGCCGTCTTGCCGACGAGCCCGCCGCCGACCACGGCGACGTCGAAGGTGTGGTGGGCAGTCATGGCGGGCATTATAGCCGCGGGGCCAAACCCTTACGCGGCCGGACTTTGCGGGAAATCAGCAGAATCGCAGGCCGATGCGGCGGCGCGGCGGCCCGTCGCATCGGCCGTTCGGCGCCAGCCCGGAAACCGGGGCGTCGGCACGGTACAATAGCGCCTTTGACCGTCGGCCCGCCGCGCCCCAAGCGCCGGCCGCCCTTTTTTCCCGCGCCGCCGTGCCCTGTCCGGCCGCGCCGCCTTACCCGTCCGAAGGATTCCATGAGTCTCAAATGCGGCATCGTCGGCTTGCCCAACGTCGGCAAGTCCACTCTGTTCAATGCGCTGACCAAGGCCGGCATCGCCGCCGAGAACTACCCGTTCTGCACGATCGAGCCGAACGTCGGTATCGTCGAAGTGCCCGATACGCGCCTGAAGGCACTCTCCGAGATCATCAAGCCGGAGCGTGTCGTGCCGGCCGTCGTCGAATTCGTCGACATCGCGGGCCTCGTCGCTGGCGCGAGCAAGGGTGAAGGCCTCGGCAACCAGTTCCTCGCGAACATCCGCGAAACCGATGCGATCACGCACGTCGTGCGCTGCTTCGAAGACGACAACGTCATTCACGTCGCCGGCAAGGTCAGCCCGATCGACGACATCGAAGTAATCAACACCGAACTCGCGCTCGCCGACCTCGGCACGGTCGAGAAGGCGCTCACGCGCTATTCGAAGGCTGCGAAGTCGGGCAACGACAAGGAAGCGGCGAAGCTCGTCGCGGTGCTCGAGAAGGTGCGCGCGCAGCTCGACCAGGGCAAGGCCGTGCGCGGCCTCGCGCTGTCGGACGACGAAGAGGCGCTGCTCAAGCCGTTCTGCCTGATCACCGCGAAGCCGGCGATGTACGTGGCCAACGTGAAGGACGATGGTTTCGAGAACAACCCGCACCTCGACGCGGTCCGCAAGTACGCGGAAAGCGAGAACGCGCCGGTCGTGGCCGTGTGCGCGGCGATCGAGGCGGAAATCGCCGATCTCGACGATGCGGACAAGGAAGCGTTCCTCGCCGACATGGGCATGGAAGAGCCGGGCCTCGACCGCGTGATCCGCGCGGGCTTCAAGCTGCTCGGCCTGCAGACCTACTTCACCGCGGGCGTGAAGGAAGTGCGCGCGTGGACGATCCATATCGGCGACACGGCGCCGCAGGCGGCCGGCGTGATCCACACCGACTTCGAGCGTGGCTTCATCCGCGCGCAGACGATCGCGTTCGACGACTACGTCACGTACAAGGGCGAGCAAGGCGCGAAGGAAGCCGGCAAGATGCGCGCAGAAGGGAAGGAATATGTCGTGCACGACGGCGACGTGATGAACTTCCTGTTCAACGTTTGACACCTGCATCGGCCGATGCCGTGCGATACGCATGGCATCACGCAACGCGTGCTCCGGCACAAAAAATGGCCCGACCGGCATTCGCCGATCGGGCCATTTTTCATGAAGGGGCGTTCCCGCCCGCCGTCACTTCACGCGATCAGGTCGCCGACACGCGCCGCCCTTCACTCGCCTGCGCATCGCGGCCGCGCTTGTTCAGCCACGACGCCAGCAACACGATCAACGCCAGCACGGCCGTCGCGCCCACTTCCATCCGGTGATCCTCGCTCACGAACATCACGGTGAGCGTGCCGCAGATGAACAGGATCACGGCCCACGTCAGCCACGGGAACAGCCACATCCGCAGCGTCAGGTCCGCGCCGCTCGATTCGAGCGTCCTGCGCATCCGCAACTGCGAGATCGCGATCACGAGATACACGAGCAGCGCGATCGCGCCCGACGTCGCAAGCAGGAAGCCGAACACCTGTTCCGGCATCAGGTAGTTCGCGATCACGGTCAGGAAGCCGAACGCGGTCGACGCGAGCACGGCCGCGCGCGGCGTACCGGTCGAATCGGTGCGGTGCAGGAACGCGGGTGCATCCTTGCGCCTGGACAGCGAGAACAGCATCCGCGACGCGGTGTACAGCGCCGAATTCAGGCAGCTCGCAACCGACACGAGCACGATCACGTCGATGATCGCCTTCGCGTTCGGGATGCCGATCAGCTCCATCGCGCGCTGATACGAGCCGTGCTTCGGCAGCAGCGGGTCGTTCCACGGCACGATGGCCGCGACGACGAGGATCGAGCCGAGATAGAACAGCGTGATACGCCAGATCACCGAGTTGGTCGCGCGCACGATCTGGCGTTGCGGGTTGTCCGATTCGGCAGCCGCGATCGTCACGATCTCGGTACCGAGGAACGAGAACATCGTCGTCAGCATCGCCGCGAGCACCGCGCCGGCGCCGTGCGGCATGAAGCCGTCGTGCACGAACAGGTTCGACACGCCCGACACGGCCGGCGCCGGAATGATGCCGACGATCGCCGCACCGCCGATGCACAGGAACACGACGATCGCGACGACCTTGATCAGCGCGAACCAGAATTCGAATTCGCCGTAGTTCTTGACCGAGAAGAGGTTGGTCACAGTCAGCACCAGCGTGATGCCGAGCGCGAAGACCCAGGTCGCGACGCCGGGGAACCACGCATTGAGGATGGTCGCGGCGGCGGTCGCCTCGATCGGGATCACGAGCACCCAGAACCACCAGTACAGCCAGCCGATCGAGAAACCGGCCCAGTGGCCGATCGCGCGATCGGCATAGGTGGAGAACGAACCGCTGTCCGGATGCGCGACGGCCATCTCGCCGAGCATGCGCATCACCAGCACGACCAGCACACCCGCGATCGCATACGCGAGGATCGACGCCGGGCCGGCTTCCGCGATCGCGTGGCCGGAGCCGACGAACAGGCCCGCGCCGATCACGCCGGCAATCGACATCATCGTCACGTGCCGCTGCTTCAGGCCCGTACCGAGGCCCGTGTTGCTTCCACTCATCTGTCTCTCTCCAAAAAACGGTTCCGGTATGGCCGGGTAGCGCGTGAAGGCAGCACGAGGGATTGTGGTTCTTGAGCCGGGCCGGATGCGGCACCTGCACGGGATGCAGGCGCTCAGCCGGGTCGGGGGCCGTTCCGGAACGGTGCGCGACGCAGTCTGCGAAGCTGCGGGTGCGATGCGGCGCGCAGGGCGCCGGCGCATCGCGTGCGCCCTTTCCGTCGGCGTTCGTCAGCTGCCTTCGAAGCGAAGGAGTGTAAGCATCAAACGGTTCTTCACTGAGAACCAATTGAAGAATTTCGATGGAACCACTTGTTGCATCGACATCGATCGATGCAACGCTTGTACCCGTCCGTGGCGGCTCGCGAGCGCGTCGAAGGCACCCGGCGACGTCGGGCAGCCAGCCGCAACCGGTGCGTCAGTTCGTGCCGCGCGCGATCTCGTCGCGCCATTTGGCGGGGACGACAGCCTGCCATTCTCGCAGAAGCAGGTTTTTCACGGCGTCCGGACGGGCCGCCGACAGCCGCACCAGCACGATCGGCCAGCCGACGTAGTGATCCGTCACGTAATACACGTCGGGTTCCGATTCGATCAGCCACGCGCGCTCGTCGGGGCCGACACCTTTCACGACAAGCGTGTCGCCGTCCTCGCGCAGCCGCGCGAGCATCTTGCCCGTCACCCTGAGTGCGGGCGTGCCGTACGACGTACCTTCCTCGACGCCGCGCCATGCCAGTGCGATCTGCCGGACGTCATCGAATGTCATGAGGCCTCCCGGCTGCATGCCTTCGGTTCACGATCCGGCCACCCTACCGGAATGCGCGAAGGCGCGCCGGCCGAAGCGCGCCTATCCGCGCGCCGCACGTGCGGCCGTCGACGCACGCCCCGTCGTCGCGACGATCGCGAAGGCGATCGCATTTGCGGCGGCGCTGACCAGGATCGGCACGAGATAGCCGCCACCTGCGTCGTAGATGAAACCGGCCGCGGTCGGCCCGATCAGCGTGCCGAATGCGACGCTCGTATAAAGCACGCCGATGATCCCGCTCACGTTGCGGCCGCCGAAGTAGTCCATCGCGACCGCCGGCAGCACGGCAACCCAGCCGCCGTAGAACACGCCGAACACGAGTGCGAACGCGGCAAGCGTCGCGACGGTGCCGGCACCGGCCCACGCGACGAGCGCGACGGCCATGCCCGCGAACATCGCGAGCAGCGATGTGCGGCGGCCGAAGCGGTCGGCGAGGCCACCGAGGAAGAACCGGCCGGCCGTGCTGCCGACGCCGATCGCGCCGAGCAGCAGCACGGCCGTCGACGACGCGACGCCATGATCGAGCGCGTACGGCACGAGGTGAACGAACGGGACGAACACACCGAACGAGCAGATGAGGCATGCCGCATAGAGGCTCGCGAACGGACGCGACGTGACGGCTTCGCGCACCGTCGCGCCGGCAGGCGCCGAAGCGGCGGCCGGCTTGCGACCCGCGGCTGCGGCAGACACCGAAGCCCCCGCATCGCGCCCGGCGACTTTCGCGCCGCCGCCTTCGACGGGTTCATGCGCCGCCTCCCCGTCCGGCAGCAGCCCCCGCCCACGCGGATCGTTCTCGATCAGCAGCGACATGCCCGCACCGATCACGACCGCGATCACGGCCAGCGTGAAATACGCGCCGCGCCAGCCGGCATGCGCAATCAGCGCGGACGCGAGCGGTGGCATCACCAGCGTGCCGACGCCGATCCCGGCGACGGCGAGCCCCGACGCGAAGCCGCGCCGGCGCACGAACCAGCGCTGCACGGCGCCGACGGCCGGCACGTACGCGC
This sequence comes from Burkholderia sp. Ac-20344, assembly GCF_017104975.1. NCBI lineage: Bacteria > Pseudomonadati > Pseudomonadota > Betaproteobacteria > Burkholderiales > Burkholderiaceae > Burkholderia > Burkholderia sp. Ac-20344. The sequence goes on along the minus strand of NZ_JAAGPP010000032.1, from coordinate 35,755 downwards.
AGCCGACGCCGAGACCGACACCGAGCCCGTACGCGACATAGACCTGCACCAGCGTATGCGCGGCTCCGGCAGCCGCGAGCCCGGCGCCGGTCAGCAGCATCCCTGCAACAGCAAGCCGCCGCGAGCCGAAGCGGTCGGCAAGCGGCCCGCTGACGATGCCGAAACCGAAATACAGGAAGCCGGCGAGCGAGAACACGAGCGAGATCTGCCCGCGCGACGCGGCGAAATCCCGCTGCAACGACTCGACGAACGCGCTGAACGTGTACGCGCTGCCGAAACCGACGAACGTGACGGCGAACGCGGCCGCAACCACGTACCAGCCGTAGAAAAGGCGCGATGCGCCCGGGCGGTTCATGACGATGCGCCTCTCGGGTTCCACCGGTCGCCGGGCGGCGATCGGATTGCCTCATGGATATAGTTGAACTATGTTGATCGCATCGACCGCCGACCGGCAGTCGCGAAGCATACGATCGGATGTGTCAACGGTACTCGTGCGTACGCCTCGTCTCAAACGATATTTCGTCGGACTTTCGATTTAGAAAAACTGAATGAATCGTTCCCGCTTGCCGCCTCTCAACGCGCTGCGCGCATTCGAAGCGGCCGCCCGCCACCTGTCGGTGAAGGCGGCCGCCGAGGAGTTGTCGGTCACGCCCGGCGCGGTCAGCCAGATGATCCGCACGCTCGAGACGCATCTCGGCGTGCAATTGTTCGAGCGCATCAACCGCGGCATCCTGCTCACGGCCGCCGGCCGCGACTACCTGCCGCCGGTGCGCAACGCGTTCAGGCAGATCGCCGATGCGTCGCAGCGCGTGTCGGGCGCCGCCGACAGCGGCGTGCTGACGGTGAGCGTCACGCCGTTCTTCGCATCCGCGTGGCTCGTGCCGCGCCTCGCCCGGTTCCGGGAGGCTTGCCCGGACGTCGACCTGCAGGTCGTCACGAGCCACGCACTCGCGGATTTCTCGCGCGACGGTGTCGACGTCGCGATCCGTCATGGCCTCGGGCGCTACATCGGGCTGTGCAGCGAGCGCCTGCTGACAGTGGAGATCGTCGCGCTCGCGTCGCCCGACCTCGTCGCGCGGCTCGGCATGCCGGCGACGCCGGGCGAGCTCGTCGGCTGGCCGCAGTTGCACGATGCCGAGCGCAAGGGCTGGCACATCTGGTTCGGCGCGCAGCGGATCGACGATTTCGGCCCGCCGCGCGGCCCCGCGTTCGACGACTCGGGCCTGTTGCTGCAAGCGATCGTCGCCGGCCAGGGCGCCGGGCTGCTGCCGGCCGCGATGGTGCGCGGCGAGCTGGCAAGCGGCCGGCTCGTGCAGCTCGCCGACGTCGCGTGGCTCGACGATTTCGCGTACTACCTCGTCTATCCGCCGCATCACGCGGAACGGCCGAAGGTCGCCGCTTTTCGCCGATGGATCCTCGACGCCGCGCACGCCGACGGCGCGGCATCGATGTCGGGTGCGGCGTAGCGGCACTCCCCGAGCGACGCCGATCCTCGGCCGATCGGCTAACATGCGGGCCCGGCACCGATAACAACAGACCGAGAGAGACCATGCCTGCCCTGCTCCGCCGCGCGACGCGCATCGCGGCCCTGTCCGCCGCGCTCTTCGTCGCGTGCGCCGCGCTGCCCCCTCCGGCGCACGCGTACCGCGCACCGCCCGGCTACGGCAACGAAGCCGATCTCGACCGTCACGACACGTATCGCAACCGCGACGGCGAAACGGTGCACGCACCCGCGCATTCGAAGTCGGGCCGCGTGCCCGACGGTGCGAGCGCGCGCTGCCGCGACGGCACGTACAGCTTCAGCCGTCACCGGCGCGGCACGTGCTCGGGGCACGGCGGCGTCGCCGCGTGGCTGTGAGCACGGCCCTGGCCAAAAGGCCGGCATCGCGCCAGCGGCAGCCGGCGGCGAAGTACAATACCCGCTCGCGCTGCCGGCACGCGGCGGCGCCGCCGCGCCGCGCGCGGCACGCTCCGTACCGAATCACCCGACGCCGCCACGCCAGCGCGCTGCGCGGCAGTCTCAACCACTTCTGACTTTCACACCCAAATGGCCCAATACGTTTTCACGATGAACCGGGTCGGCAAGATCGTGCCGCCCAAGCGCCAGATCCTGAAGGACATCTCGCTGTCGTTCTTTCCCGGCGCGAAGATCGGCGTGCTCGGCCTGAACGGCTCGGGCAAGTCGACGCTGATCCGCATCATGGCGGGTGTCGACAAGGACATCGAAGGCGAAGCGACGCCGATGCCGAACCTGAACATCGGCTACCTGCCGCAGGAGCCGCAGCTCGACCCGACGAAGACGGTGCGCGAAGCCGTCGAGGAAGGCCTCGGCGACCTGTTCCAGGCCAACAAGAAGCTCGAGGAAATCTACGCGGCATACGCGGAGCCGGATGCCGACTTCGACGCGCTCGCGGCCGAGCAGGCGAAGTACGAAGCAATCCTCGCGTCGAGCGACGGCGGCAGCCCCGAACAGCAGCTCGAAGTGGCCGCCGACGCACTGCGCCTGCCGGCGTGGGACGCAAAGATCGAACACCTGTCGGGCGGTGAAAAGCGCCGCGTCGCGCTGTGCAAGCTGCTGCTCGAAAAGCCCGACATGCTGCTGCTCGACGAACCGACCAACCACCTCGACGCGGAATCGGTCGACTGGCTCGAGCAGTTCCTGGTGCGCTTCCCGGGCACCGTCGTCGCGGTTACCCACGATCGCTACTTCCTCGACAACGCAGCCGAGTGGATTCTCGAACTCGACCGCGGCCACGGCATTCCGTGGAAGGGCAACTACAGCAGTTGGCTCGACCAGAAGGAAGAGCGCCTGAAGCAGGAAGAAGCGTCGGAATCGGCGCGCCAGAAGGCGATCAAGAAGGAACTGGAGTGGGTGCGCCAGAATCCGAAGGGCCGCCAGGCGAAATCGAAGGCACGTATCGCGCGCTTCGAGGAACTGAACAGCCAGGAATACCAGAAGCGCAACGAAACGCAGGAAATCTTCATCCCGGTCGGCGACCGCCTCGGCAACGAAGTGATCGAGTTCAAGAACGTCAGCAAGGCGTTCGGCGACCGCCTGCTGATCGACAACCTGAACCTGAAGATTCCGGCTGGCGCGATCGTCGGCATCATCGGCCCGAACGGCGCCGGCAAGTCGACGCTGTTCCGGATGCTGACGGGCAAGGAACAGCCGGATTCGGGCGAAGTCGTGATGGGACCGACCGTGAAGCTCGCGTACGTCGACCAGAGCCGCGACGCGCTCGACGGCTCGAAGACGGTATTCGAGGAAATCTCGGGCGGCGCCGACGTGCTGACGGTGGGCAAGTACGAAACGCCGTCGCGCGCGTACATCGGCCGCTTCAACTTCAAGGGCGGCGACCAGCAGAAGATCGTAGGCAACCTGTCCGGCGGTGAACGCGGCCGCCTGCACCTCGCGAAGACGCTGATCTCGGGCGGCAACGTGCTGCTGCTCGACGAACCGTCGAACGACCTCGACGTCGAAACGCTGCGCGCGCTGGAAGACGCGCTGCTCGAATTCGCGGGCTCGGTGATGGTGATCTCGCACGATCGCTGGTTCCTCGACCGGATCGCGACGCACATCCTCGCGTTCGAAGGCGATTCGCAGGTCACGTTCTTCGACGGCAACTACCAGGAGTACGAAGCCGACAAGCGTGCACGCCTCGGCGAAGAAGCCGCGAAGCCGAAGCGTCTGCGCTACAAGCCGATCAGCCGCTGACCGGCACGACCCGGACACCCGGCACTGCGGCAACGCGGGGCCGGTCGCCGAGGGTAGCCGCATCACGAGCGGCACAACAAAAAAGCGGGCTGCTGGCCCGCCGCTTATGCGAGCGCGCCCAGTTCGCGCAGCCGCGCCTCGGTCGTTGCCGCACTCGTGTGATGAATGCCGTGCCAGCCGAGCGCCGTCGCCGCCGCGGCGTTCTTCGCGTTGTCGTCGATGAACACGAGTTCGTGCGGCGCGATGCCCGGCAAGTGCGGCTCGATCCGCGCATGCATCTCGCGGTAGATCGCCGGATCGGGTTTCACGAGCTTCACCCGGCCCGACACGACGATGTCCCGGAAACGCCGCAGCACCGGGAAGTTGTCCCACGCATACGGAAACGTCTGCGCAGACCAGTTCGTCAGCCCGAACAGCGGCATCCCCTGCGCCTCCAGCCGGTCGACGAGTGCGGCGCCCTCTTCGAGCACGCCGCCGATCATCTCGTGCCAGCGCGCGTAGAACGCGCGGATCAGCGCTTCATGCTCCGGGAACTTCGCGACGAGCTCGGTCGTCCCCTCTTCGATCGTCTGCCCGCCGTCCTGACGGATCACCCAGTCCATCGCGCACACGTGCGTGAGGAACCAGCGGCGCTCCGCGTCGTCCGGAATCAGTTCCCGGTAAAGGTACTCGGGGCTCCAGTCGATCAGCACGCCACCGAAATCGAACACCACGGCCTTGATCGTCATGCGAACTCCGTCGCCAGGACATCCGCGAGCGGGCGCGGCGTCACCGGGTTGCCCGACAGCGAATTGTTTTGCCATACGAAGTGATGGTGCGCGACGATCTGCGCGGCCGACAGGTGCGTGCGCTCGTTCGTCGTGTGCAGGTCGGACACGACGGTCGTCCGGTAGCCGAGCAGCGCCGCGCGGCGCGCGGCCGAATCGACGCAGAACTCGGTCGCATAGCCGCAGATCAGCACCGAACGGATACCGTGACGGTCGAGCTGCGCCGCGAGCGGCGTGTCGTGAAACGAATCGCTCACTTGCTTGCGCACATGCCAGTCGTCGTTCCCGACGACCAGCCCCGCATGCAGCGCCCAGCCCGGCGTGCCGGGCACGACGTCGTCGTCCGCATCGCCGTCGTGCTGTACGAAGCACACGGGTGCGTTCGCCGCGCGCGCCGCCGCCGTCAGCCGGTTGATGCCCGACACGACGTCGTCGAGCCGGTACGCGGGCTTCGCCCGCTGCACCAGCCCGCGCTGCATGTCGACCACGATCACTGCAGTGTCCGCCATTGTTGCCCTCGATATCGTTGTTCGATCGTTATCCGGCCGCTATCGCACGTGGCGTCAGATCGGCTGCGTGCGCGCGTCGAGCCACGCCTTCGCGTCGCCGCTCAGGTGCCGGCCAACGCGCTCGCGCACCGTCGCGTGATACGTGTTCAGCCACGCGCGCTCGTCGTCGTGCAGCATCTCGATCAGCACGCAGCGCGTGTCGATCGGGCACAGCGTCAGCGTCTCGAATGCGAGGAAATCGCCGAATTCCGTCTGTCCGGCCGCACGGTTGACCACCAGGTTCTCGATCCGGATACCCCACTGGCCGGGACGGTACACGCCCGGCTCGATCGACGTGATCATGCCCTCTTCCATCGCCGTGTACGGCTCGGCCGGCGCGTAGTGCGAGATGACCTGCGGGCCCTCGTGCACGTTCAGGAAGTAGCCGACGCCATGCCCCGTGCCGTGGCCGTAGTCGAGCCCGGCCGCCCACATCGGCGCACGCGCGATCGCGTCGAGCATCGGCGAGCGGATGCCGCGCGGGAAACGGGCGCGCGACAGCGCCATCATCGATTTCAGCACGATCGTGAAATCGCGCCGCTGCAGGTCGCTGACCGTGCCGACCGGCACGACGCGCGTGATGTCGGTCGTGCCCGTCACGTACTGGCCGCCCGAATCGATCAGCAGCAACCCGTCGCCGGCAATCGTCGCATGCGACGCGGGCGTCGCATGGTAGTGCGGCATCGCGCCGTTCGCGTTGAAGCCGGCGATCGTCGCGAAGCTCGGCGACACGTAGCCGGGGCGCCGCGCGCGCGCGGCCGTGAGTTTCTCCTCGATCGTCAGCTCGGTGATCGTCTCGCGGTTCACCGCCTGTTCGAACCAGGTGAAGAATTCCGCGAGCGCGGCGCCGTCGTGTTCCATCGTCACGCGAACGTGCTCGATCTCGGTGGACGTCTTGCGCGACTTCGCGAACGTCGACGGATTCACGGCCTCGACGAGCTTCACGCCGGCCGGCACGGCCTCGAGCGTGCCGAACGTCACGCGGCGCGGGTCGATCAGCAGCGTCGCGCCGTCAGGCAGCGCCGCGAGTGCGGCGCGCGCGGCATCGTACGCTCGAACGTCGACGCCATCCTGTGCGAGCGACGCGGCCAAGGCCGGCGACACCTTGCCGTCGGCGACGAACAGCGTCGCGCGATCGGCTCCGATCATTGCGTGCGCAACGAACACGGGGTTGAAGTTGACGTCGGCGCCGCGCAGGTTGAACAGCCATGCGAGGTCGTCGAGCGTCGACACGAAATGCCACTGCGCACCCTGCGCGCGCATCGCGCGGCGCACTTCGGCCAGCTTGCTCGCGCGCGTCGTGTCGGCCTGCGGCGCCACGTGCTCGAACACCGCGTCGCCGGGCAGCCCCGGCCGCTCGGGCCAGATCGCGTCGAGCAGGTCGAGGTCGGTGCGCAGCGCGATGCCGCGCGCGTTCAGCGCGCCCGTCAGCCCGCGTGCGGCCGCGACGCCGAGCACGGCGCCGTCGACGCCGACCGTCATACCCGCCGCCACGTTCTGCGCGAGCCAGTCGACGTGCGGCGCGCTCTGCTGCCCGCCCGTCATCTTCATCAGTTGCACGCCCGTGCCGGCCAGTTCGGCGTCGGCCTGCACCCAGTAGCGGCTGTCGACCCACAGCCCCGCAAAATCCGCGGTCACGACCAGCGTGCCGACCGAGCCCGTGAAGCCGGACAGCCAGCGGCGGGCCTGCCAGCGCTCCGGCAGATACTCGGACAGATGGGGATCGGCGGACGGCACGAGATAGGCGGCCAGATCCTCGCGGGCCATGGCGCCACGCAGCAGCGCGAGGCGGGCCGGCACCGGCGAGACTTCGGGAAGACGGGCATTCATGATTTCACCTGAGAGCATTCAGCGACGGGCCGACAGCGCGACCGTCATGGCTACGACGAGGAACGCGACACCGGTGCAGACCGGCCATTCGAGCGTCTCGCCATCGTAAAACAGTCCAGAGAGGTTGCCGGCCATGCGGGCCGCGGCCGCGCCGACGATGCCGGCGAGCACCGCGATCCACCACGCCGGCCGGCCCGTGCGCCGCATCGGATGCAGCCATCGGCCGAACAGCCCGACGGCCGCTCCCAGGACAAGGATTCCAAACCAGTTCATTCGACGCCTTCTATAAATTCAGATTCGTCCCATAGGCGTGAACGTTGCCAGCGGCTAGCATCGATTCATCCATCGAACCCGAGACCAGCCGGGTGCCGCGAACATTCGAGTTTAGGGGCCGACTCGACGTTATGGCAAGCGCGCACCGGCTGCCGTATTGAAGAAATGCTCATGCGAATCGCTCTGATCGATCCGGACGCGCGCCATGCCGCGCTCCTGAACCGTCTGCTCTTTGCGGGCGGTCATGTGTGCCATGCGTTTGCGTCCAGCGCGGGTTTCTTCGAGTGGCTCGCCACCGACACCTGCGACATGCTGATCACCGGCCACTGGGCCGGCGACCAGCCGGCCGAGGAAGTCATTCCGCGCGCGCAGACGGTCCTGCCCGGGCTGCCGGCCATCGCCGTGATGCAGTTGCCGCGCGAAAGCGAAGTCGTATCGTGCCTGCATGCGGGCGCCGACGATTGCCTCGTGCGCCCGGTGAGCGGGCCCGAGCTGCTCGCGCGCGTCAACGCGCTGAGCCGGCGCGCCGGCGTGCGCCGGCCACCCACCCGCTCGCGCGAAATGTATGGGGAATACGCTTTCGACGCCACGCACTGCCTCGTTCGTTTCGGCGACGCAATCGTTTCACTCACGCCGAAGGAGTTCCGGTTCGCGCAGTTGCTGTTCACGAACCTGTCGCGGCCGGTGTCGCGCGCCCATATTCTCGAAACGGTGTGGGCGCGCCGCCGCGACATGAAGTCGCGCACGCTCGATACTCACGCGTCCCGGCTGCGCAGCAAGCTGCAGTTGCTCCCGGAGCGCGGCTACCGGCTGCTGCCGCTCTACGGCTACGGCTATCAGCTCGACCGCGTACCGATCGAGCCCCCAAATTCCCGGCCCCGCCACGCGGATGCCCGGTATGCTGCGAGTGAGGAAATCGCTGAAACGCTATAATATGGGGCTAAACGATAGCCCTCGATATGCAACTCCTCACGATCGGAATCAATCACCACACTGCGCCTGTCGCCTTGCGCGAACGCGTGGCGTTTCCGCTCGAGCAGATCAAGCCGGCTCTCGTCACGTTCAAGAACGTGTTTCTCGGCCCCCAGGCGCCCAATACGCCCGAAGCGGCGATCCTCTCCACCTGCAACCGTACCGAACTGTACTGCGCGACAGACGATCGCGCGGCACGCGAAGGTGCGGTCCGCTGGCTGTCGGAGTATCACCGGATTCCGGTCGACGAGCTCGCGCCGCACGTCTATGCGCTGCCGCAGTCGGAAGCGGTCCGGCACGCATTCCGCGTCGCCTCCGGCCTCGATTCGATGGTGCTGGGCGAAACGCAGATCCTGGGCCAGATGAAGGACGCCGTCCGCACCGCGACGGAAGCCGGCGCGCTCGGCACCTATCTGAACCAGCTGTTCCAGCGCACGTTTGCGGTGGCGAAGGAAGTGCGCGGCACGACCGAAATCGGCACGCAGTCGGTGTCGATGGCCGCCGCCGCAGTGCGCCTCGCGCAGCGGATCTTCGAAAAAGTGTCGGATCAGCGCGTGCTGTTCATCGGCGCCGGCGAGATGATCGAGCTGTGCGCGACGCACTTCGCCGCGCAAGGCCCGCGCGAACTCGTCGTCGCGAACCGCACGGCCGAACGCGGCCAGCGGCTCGCCGAGCGCTTCAGCGGCCGCGCGATGCCGCTCGCGGATCTGCCGACCCGCATGCACGAATTCGACATCATCGTGTCGTGCACGGCGTCGACGCTGCCGATCATCGGCCTCGGCGCAGTCGAGCGCGCGGTGAAGGCGCGCCGCCACCGGCCGATCTTCATGGTCGACCTCGCGGTGCCGCGCGACATCGAGCCCGAAGTCGGCAAGCTGAAGGACGTGTTCCTCTACACCGTCGACGATCTCGGCGCGATCGTGCGCGAAGGCAACGCATCGCGCCAGGCTGCGGTCGCACAGGCCGAAACGATCATCGAGACGCGCGTGCAGAATTTCATGCAATGGCTCGACACGCGCAGCGTCGTGCCGGTGATCCGTCACATGCATACGCAGGCCGACGCGCTGCGCCGGGCCGAAGTCGACAAGGCGCAGAAGCTGCTCGCGCGCGGCGACGATCCGGCCGCCGTGCTCGAAGCGCTGTCGCAGGCGCTGACCAACAAGCTGATCCACGGCCCGACGAGCGCGCTCAACCGCGCGAACGGCGCCGATCGCGATTCGCTGATCGACCTGATGCGCGGCTTCTACCAGCACGCACCGCGCTCGAACGACCAGTCCGGCCACTAGCGCCGGCCGATCGCCCTGCCGCCGGCCGCGCGCCGGCCTATCCTTTCCGAATACCCCTTGCCCGGGAGCGCCGCTCCACACCATGAAGACGAGCATGCAACGCAAGCTCGACCAGCTGTCCACACGGCTGGCCGAACTGAACGACCTGCTGAGCCGCGAAAACGTCACGGCCGACCTCGACCAGTACCGCAAACTCACGCGTGAACATGCGGAACTCGGCCCGGTGGTCGAACAGTACGCGCTGTGGCGCCAGTCGCGCAGCGACGAGACGGCCGCGCAGGAGCTGCTCGGCGATCTGTCGATGCGCGACTTCGCGGAAGACGAAATCCGCAGCGCACGCGAGAGCATGACCCGCCTCGAGACCGAGTTGCAGAAGATGCTGCTGCCGAAGGATCCGAACGACGAGCGCAACATCTTCGTCGAAATCCGTGCAGGCACGGGCGGCGACGAATCGGCGCTGTTCGCGGGCGATCTGCTGCGCATGTACCTGCGCTTCGCGGAACGCCAGCGCTGGCAGGTCGAAATGATGTCGGAGAGCGCGTCGGATCTGGGCGGCTACAAGGAAGTGATCGTGCGGATCGCGGGCCAGGGCGCGTATTCGCGCCTGAAGTTCGAATCGGGCGGCCATCGCGTGCAGCGCGTGCCGGCCACCGAAACGCAGGGGCGCATCCATACGTCCGCGTGCACGGTCGCTGTAATGCCGGAAGCCGACGAAATCGGCGAGGTCGAGATCAATCCGGCCGACCTGCGGATCGACACGTTCCGTGCGTCCGGCGCGGGCGGCCAGCACATCAACAAGACCGATTCGGCGGTGCGCGTCACGCACATCCCGACCGGAATCGTCGTCGAGTGCCAGGACGACCGTTCGCAGCACAAGAACAAGGATCGCGCGCTGAAGGTGCTCGCCGCGCGCATCAAGGACAAGCAGTATCACGAGCAGCACGCGAAGGAAGCGGCGACGCGCAAGAGCCTGATCGGTTCCGGCGACCGCTCGGAACGGATCCGCACGTACAACTTCCCACAGGGCCGGATGACCGACCACCGGATCAACCTGACGCTGTACCGGCTCGAGGCGATCATGGACGGCGACCTCGACGAGCTGATCCGCGCGCTGGTCAGCGAACACCAGGCCGAACTGCTCGCGTCGCTCGGCGACGCCGACTGAGGCCGCGATGCCCGACACCACTGCCGACGAACTGCTGCGCGCGTCGCCGCTCGACGCAGTCGATGCGCGCGTGCTGCTCGCGCACGCGCTCGGCTGGAACCGCACGCAACTGATCACGCGCGGCGACGCGCCGCTCGACGCGGCCGCGGTCGAACGCTACCGTGCGCTCGAGGCACGCCGCATGGCCGGCGAGCCCGTCGCGCAGCTCGTCGGAATGCGCGAATTCTTCGGCCGGCCGTTCGACGTGACGCCCGACGTGCTGATCCCGCGCCCTGAAACCGAACTGCTCGTCGAAGCCGCACTCGATGCAATCGACGGGCTGCCGCATCCGGCCGTGCTCGATCTCGGCACGGGCAGCGGCGCTATCGCCGTATCGATCGCCGCCGAGCGGCCCGATGCCCGCGTGTGGGCGCTGGACCGTTCGCCGACCGCACTCGCGGTCGCGCAACGCAACGCCGGCAAGCTGCTCGACGCGCACCGCCCCGGCGGCCCGCTGCACTGGCTGCAGAGCGACTGGTACGCGGCGCTCGATCCGGCGCTCGCCTTCGACACGATCGTCAGCAACCCGCCGTACATCGCGCAGCACGATCCGCACCTCACGCAGGGCGACCTGCGTTTCGAGCCGCGCGGTGCACTCACCGACGATGCCGACGGCCTCAGCGCGATCCGCACGATCGTCGCGGGCGCCGGCACCTACCTGAAACCGGGCGGCACGCTCTGGATCGAGCACGGCTACGACCAGGCCGAGGCCGTGCGCGCCGTGCTCGCCACGCACGGCTTCGTCGCGGTCGAATCGCTCTCCGATCTGGCCGCGATCGAACGCACGACGGGCGGCCGCCTGCCGGGCTGATGCCCGGCCCGCCCGGTTGAAATCCGCTATCATTTCGATCTAACGCCCCGCTAACGCAAGGTCAGTCATGGACACCCAACAACGTATCAAGCAAATCGTCGACGAAAACCAGGTCGTGCTCTTCATGAAGGGCAACGCGCAATTCCCGATGTGCGGCTTCTCGGGCCGCGCCATCCAGGTGCTGAAGGCCTGCGGCGTCGATCAGTTCAAAACGGTCAACGTGCTCGAAGACGACGAGATCCGCCAGGGCATCAAGGAATTCTCGAACTGGCCAACCATCCCGCAGCTCTACGTGAAGGGCGAATTCATCGGCGGCTCGGACATCATGATGGAGATGTACCAGTCGGGCGAACTGCAGCAACTGTTCGCCGCCGCGTAATACGCCCCTCCTTTCGATGGCATCTCCCAGCGCGCCGCCACGCCGGCTGATCGTCGCGATCACCGGCGCCACCGGCGCGATCTACGGCATACGGCTGCTCGACCTGCTGCGCGCCGCCGGCGGCGTCGAAACGCACCTGCTGATTTCGAACGCCGGCTGGCTCAACATCCAGCACGAACTGAAGCTGCCGAAGGCCGATGTCGAGAGCCGTGCGGACGTCGTGCATTCGGTGCGCGACGTCGGCGCGACGATCGCATCGGGGTCGTTCGCGACCGACGGGATGGTAATCGCGCCCTGCTCGATGAAGACGCTCGCGAGCGTCGCGCACGGGCTGTCCGACAACCTGATCACGCGCGCAGCCGACGTCACGCTGAAGGAACGCCGCCGCCTCGTGCTGATGGTGCGCGAAACGCCGTTCAACCTCGCGCATCTGCGCAACATGACGGCCGTCACCGAAATGGGCGGCATCGTCTTCCCACCGCTTCCCGCGTTCTACGCGATGCCGAAGACCATCGAGGAACTCGTCGACCAGACCGTCACGCGCGTGCTCGACCTGTTTGCGCTCAACGCGCCGCTGACGACGCCCTGGGCCGGCATCCGGCACGCTCAGTAAGCGCACTTTCGCAGATCCGTTCTTCGCGCATCTTCGCCGATTTACACGGAAATTCATTCGATTTCGCGAGTACAGCGCCCACCTGCGTTGGAACGCATTGCGCCGCCCCGATTACCAACAAACAAGCGTCAATCAAATTCCGAAACACGGATTTATCAATATCCGGTGCGCGCCTATAGTCACAGGCAAATCCCTTTGCAGGCCACTACCATGAACCGCTTGCCTTCGCTCTACCTGTCCCACGGCGCCCCGACGCTGCCGATCGACCCGACGCTGCCGTCCGGTGCGTTCACGCACCTCGGCGCCGAATTGCCGCGCCCGCGCGCGGTACTGATGCTGTCCGCGCACTGGGGCACGCAGCGGCCCGTCGCCAGCGTCGCCGCGCACCCGGAAACGATCCACGATTTCTACGGCTTTCCGCAGGCGCTGTACGACATCCGCTACCCGGCGCCCGGCGCGCCCGACGTCGCCGAGCGCGCGGCCGGGCTGCTGAATGCGGCCGGCATCGAGACCGCGACGACCGAGCACGGCCTCGACCACGGTGCGTGGGTGCCGATGCTGCTGATGTTCCCGGAAGCCGACGTGCCGGTGGCGCAGTTGTCCATCCAGCCGCGCGCGGATGCCGCCCACCACTTCGCGCTCGGCCGCGCGCTGCGACCGCTGCGCGACGAAGGCGTGATGGTGATCGGCTCCGGCCAGATCACGCACAACCTGCGTGCTGCCGATTTCGGCGCGGCACCGGAGGATGCGGACCCGCGCGTCGCGGAATTCACCGACTGGTTCGAGGCGAAGCTGGCCGCGCGCGACGTCGACGCACTGCTCGACTACCGCCGGCAGGCGCCGCACGCGGCACTGATGCATCCGACCGACGAACACCTGCTGCCGGTATTCACGGCGCTCGGCGCAGCAGACGACGACTACCAGCTCGGCATCCAGTCGCTCGGCACGTACCAGCGCGTGCTCGCGATGACGAACTACGTGTTCGCGAGCACGGCCGCCTGAGCGGCGCGCGGCAACCGTCGACCACCAACAAAAAGCCCGCCCGAGCATCGCTCGGGCGGGCTTTTTTCCGCTGCTTGCTGCCGCCGCCGAATCCGGCGACAGGTCACGCGTCAGGCACCGACCCCTTCGAGGATCTCGTCGTGCGATTCACGCTCGTCGAGATACTTGGTCCGGTAGCCGGTATTCACACCCCAGAAGTAGAACACCAGCGAGATCGCCGCGACGATCAGCATGTCCCAGCCGTACGGCAGCACGCCGTAGCCGCCGAACTCCTTGCTGCCGATCAGCGACAGCACGGCCATCGTCGGCAGATACGCGACCAGCCACCATGCGGCCTTCAGGTCGTCACCCCAGCCGGTCCAGCCCGACTTCGCCTGGAAGTAGAAGTACACCGGCAGCGCGACGATCATCAGCAGGATGATCTCGCCCGTCAGCGGCCACTTCGCCCAGTACAGGATCAGCGACGCGCAGACGAACGCGAACGGAGCGATCAGCTTCATCAGCGGAATCGACAGCGGACGCTCGATGTCGGTCGCCGCGCGGCGCAGCGCCATCAGGCTGATCGGGCCGGTCAGGTACGAGATCACCGTCGCGACCGAGATCACCGCCGCGAGCGAGCTCCAGCCGCGGAAGAAGAACAGGAAGATGAACGAGACCAGCAGGTTGAACCACATCGCCTGGCGCGGCACGCCGTAGAGCGGGTGCACGTTGCCGAACATCTTCGGCATCGTGTTGTTGCGCTCCATCGCGTAGATCATGCGGGTGGTGGTCGCCATGTAGGTCGTGCCGGTGCCGCTCGGGCTGACGAACGCGTCGACGTACAGCAGGATCGCAAGCCAGTTCAGGTTCAGCGCGATCGCCAGTTCGGCGAACGGCGACTTGAAGTTGAAGTGCGACCAGCCCTGCGCGACGTCGGCCGGATTCACCGAGCCGATGTACGCCATTTGCAGCAGCACATAGATCACGAGTGCGATCAGGATCGACGTGATCACCGCGAACGGCACGCTGCGCGACGGGTTGCGCGCTTCGCCCGCGAGGTTCACCGGGCTCTGGAAGCCGTTGAACGCGAACACGATGCCGCTCGTCGCGACCGCGGTCAGCACCGCCGACCAGCCGTACGGCGCAAAGCTTGCATTGGATGCGGTGCCGAGGTTCTCCGGATGGTAGCTCGTCAGCATCAGGCCGAGGATCGTGAGGCCGGGGATCAGGAACTTGAAGATCGTGATCGCAGTGTTCGCACGGGCAAACGCCTTCACGCCCCAGTAGTTCAGCATGAAGTAGATGACGACCAGCACGGCCGACAACAGCAGGCCCGGTACCGTCAACTCGCCGTTCACGAATAGCGCGTGCGCCCACGGATACGGCCACGTACTCATATACTGGATCGACGCTTCAGCTTCGATCGGGATCACGGATACGATCGCGATCCAGTTCGCCCAGGCACTGATGAAGCCGACCAGCGAACCATGCGAGTAGCGCGCGTAGCGCACCATGCCGCCCGATTCGGGGAACATCGCGCCCAGTTCCGCATACGTCAGTGCAATTGCGAGAATCACGACAGCGCCGATGATCCATGCGCAGATCGCCGCGGGGCCGGCAATCTTCGCGGCCTTCCAGGCACCGAACAGCCAGCCCGAGCCGATAATCGAACCCAGCCCCGTCAGCATCAATGCAAACGGGCCGATGTTCCGTTGAATAGAACTCTTCACATCCTCTCCTGTGTCTCAAAAAGCATGGTCGGCCCGCAGTCCGGGATCGGCTCGGACAGCACCGCGCATGCAATTTTGGGGGGGCGAGCCACCCGATCAGGGCAACCCGTCCACGCGGCGCGTAGTTTAACGGTTGCACCTGAAACGTGGCGCCAAAATCGTTCGACCCCTACAAAAAATTCGCGTCGCTTGCAAGCTTTGTAAACCCGATCTACGCAATAACCCTGAGTTCATGGAAATCCGGTTGACCACGCGAGTGATAAGCCGTATAAAGGACTTCGCAGGATTTCAAGTGGCGAGTGAATTGGTTCTTTCGTAGTTCGCCCATCAACGGTACTCCGGTGGTCCTATTACCCCTTCCTTGATTTTCCGCACCCCATGGGCTTCGGCCCCGTTTTATCTTTTTAGGAACAAGTAACATGGCAACCGGTACCGTCAAGTGGTTCAATGACGCAAAGGGCTTCGGCTTCATCACCCCGGAAGGCGGCGGCGACGATCTGTTCGCGCACTTCTCGGAAATCCGCGTCGAAGGCTTCAAGACGCTGCAAGAAAACCAGAAGGTTGAATTCGAAGTGAAGACGGGCCCGAAGGGTCTGCAAGCTGCGAACATCCGTCCGGTCTAAGCTTGGCGCGATAATTCGTGTAAAAAAGCCCCGCTTCGGCGGGGCTTTTTGTTTTTCAGCGCCGGTCGCCCGGCATGGCGGCCTTTCAGCCGCTCGCATTCAACCGAACAATCGCTGCGCGTGAATGCCGAGACCCGTCGCGACACTCGCGAGGCGGTCGCCGAACACCGGCTGCGCATCCGGGAACGCACCCGCGAGCGCGCCCGACAGGAACGCGAGCCCCGTCGAGCCGCCGGTGAAATACAGTGCGCCGACATCGCGCGGCGCCACGCCCGCGAGCCGCACCGTCTCGCGCGCGGCGTCGACGATGCGCGCGGTGTCGTCGTGACTCGCGTCGACGAGGCGGTCGGCATCGAACGCGATCTGCAGATCCTCTTCCACGTCGTTCAGGTCGATCATCGTCTCCCCGCCCGCCGCGACGCCGATCTTCGCTTCTTCCGCACGCGCCATCAGCGCGTGCCCGAGCCGCTGCTCGACCACGCTCGTGAGCCGGTCGTACTGCTGCCCATCCCGGTACAGGTGCTTCATCAGCTTCAGCTCGCCGAGCCGCTTCGGCGTATACACCGTGTTGATCAGGTGCCAGGTGGCGAGATCGAAGTAGATCTTGTTCGGCAGCTCGCGCCCTTCGGGGTCGAGCGAACGGTAGCCGAATGCGGGCAGGATCGCCGCCAGCTCGACACGCCGGTCGTAGTCGGTGCCCGCGACGTGCACGCCATGGTGGGCCAGCACGTCGTCCTTGCGTTCGAGCCGCGCCATCCGTTCGGGCCCGACGCGCACCAGCGAGAAGTCGGACGTACCGCCACCGATGTCGGCGACGAGCACGAGGCGCTCGGCCTGCTGGCGCGATTCGTAGTCGAACGCGGCCGCGATCGGTTCGTACTGGAATTGAACGTCCGCGAAGCCGACCGACCGCGCGGCGGCCTCGAGCTGGTCCTGTGCGAGGCGGTCGGCGCGCGGATCGTCGTCGACGAAGAATACGGGCCGGCCGAGCACCGCACGGCCGATCGGCGCACCCGCGCGGGCTTCGGCCTTGCGCTTCAGGTGCGTCAGGAAGCGCGCAATGATTTCGGTGTACGCGATCGCGCTGCCGTCGCCGAGATCGGTCGTCGTTTCCGCGAGCGGCGAGCCGAGGATGCTCTTCATCGAGCGCATCAGCCGGCCGTCGAAGCCATCGATGTAGGAAGCCAGCGCCGCGCGGCCGTACTCGACCGTCTCTTCGTCGTTGTTGAAGAAAATCGCGGTGGGCAGCGTCAGGTGATCGCCCTCGACGGGCGCGAGGCGCATGCCGTCGCCGTCGGGCAGCGCCACGGCGGAATTGGACGTGCCGAAATCGATCGCGCAGTAAGTCATGGGAAGTTGCCGCAGCAGGGCCGGCGCGAAAACGGAAAGGACGGGCTTTTTAACATGAAGCCCGCGGGATCACAACCGGGGCCAGCCACCAGTGCCGCGCAACGGGCCCCGGTGGCGACGGGCGCGCGGCCTGGCGCGCCGGGGAGACATGCGGGCGGGTTGCGCGATGCAGCCCGTCCGTCAGGCTGGTCAGGCCGCTGCGTCGAAGCCCTTCTTCCACGCCCCCGCATAGACGACCTCGCCGATCGCATGACGCGTGCGCGGCGCCTTCTCGCGATCGCGCAGCACGGGATCGAGCTTGTCGACGTTGCCGTAGTGACCCAGCGAGATGATCGCCGGAATCGCGACGTCGGCCGGAATCGCGAACGCGTCGCGGAACGCCTTGCCGTCGAAGCCGCTCATCTGGTGGGCGGCCAGGCCCAGCGCGTGCGCCTGCAGCACCAGCGACATCGCAGCCGCGCCCGCGTCGTACAGCGCGGTCGGTGCCGGTTCACCCTTCGGCGTGAGCGTGTGCGCGGTCACCGCGATCAGCACGGGCGCCGGCGCATTCCAGCCCTGGTTGAACGGCACCAGCGTCGCGAACGCGCGCTTGAATGCGTCTTCGTCCTGCGTGCGGTCGAATACGATGAAGCGCCACGGCTGCGCGTTGTACGCAGACGGCGCCCAGCGGGCGGCTTCGAGCACCGCGTGCAGATCGTCGGCGCTGATGGGTTCATCCGAATACGCGCGCGGGCTCCAGCGGCCCGCGATCAGATCGTGAATCGAAACAGTAGTGGGAGCAGGTTTGACGGACATGCGGATCCTCGCTGACATCGATGAAGGGGCGCGAACGCCTGGCGAACCGCAAGCATACCCGCTTGAGCCGATGCGCGCCCGATCCTCCCGCGCTATGCAAATCTCCGCGTGTGCATTGGCCAGCCGCCCGCCGCGCGGCCGGCCGGGCTGCCGGCTTGCGGCGGTCAGGCCGCTTGCGCGGCTGCGCGAGACGGGCCACGGTTGATCCGCAGCACGATCAGCGCACCGACGATGCACAGCCCGCCCGAGATCATCGACGCGATCGTGTAGGTGCCGAGGCTCGCGCGCAGCAGCCCCGCGCCGAGCGCCGCGAACGCCGCGCCGAGCTGGTGGCCGGCGACGATCCAGCCGAACACGACCGGCGCCGCAGCCTTGCCGAACACGTCGGTCGCGAGGCGCACCGTCGGCGGCACGGTCGCGATCCAGTCGAGCCCGTAGAACATCGCGAACAGCGGCAGCCCGAAGAAATCGATCCCGAACGCGTGCGGCAGGTAGATCAGCGACAGCCCGCGCAGCCCGTAGTACCAGAACAGCAGCACGCGATTGTCGTAGCGGTCGGACAGCCAGCCCGACAGCGTCGTGCCGAACAGGTCGAACACGCCCATCGCCGCGAGCAGCGATGCGCCTTGCACCTCCGTCATCCCGTAGTCGCTGCACATCGCGATCAGGTGCGTGCCGACGTAACCGTTGGTGCTCGCGCCGCAGATGAAGAAGCTGAAGAACAGCAGCCAGAAATCGCGCGAACGGCTCGCCGTCAGCAGCGTACGGAACGCGACCGCGAGCGGGTTCTCCTTCGTCGCGTCGGACGCGGGCGGCGCATCGGCCGGCTCGCCGTACGGGCGCAGCTGCACGTCGGCCGGCCGTTCGGGCAACAGGAACGCAACCAGCGGAATCACGATCGCGGCCGCGACCGCGACGACCAGCACGACCGGCCGCCAGCCATGGCGCTGCGCGATCGCCGCGAGCATCGGCAGGAACACGAGTTGGCCGGTGGCCGTGCTCGCGGTCAGGACCCCCATCACGAGGCCGCGCCGCGCATGGAACCAGCGCGTGACGAAGGTCGCGGACAGCGTCAGCGCAACGACGCCCGTCGAGCAGCCGACCATCAGGCCCCAGATCACCACCATCTGCCAGCTCTGCGTCATCATCGACGACAGCGCAACGCCCGCGCTCATCGTCACGAGCGCGGTGAGAATCGTCGGGCGCAGCCCGAAGCGCTGCATCGCGGCGGCCGCGAACGGGCCTGTCAGTCCGTACAGCGCGATATTCACCGAAATCGCCAGCGAAATGGCCGCGCGGCTCCAGCCGAGCTCGCGTTCGAGCGGCACCATCAGCACGCTCGGCGTCGCGCGCGTGCCGGCCGCCGCCAGCAGGATCAGGAATACCACCGCCGCCGCGAGCCATCCGTAGTGGAAGCGCCCGCCGATTCGTGTCACCACCCAGTTCATCTTCGCGTTCTCCAGTTGGCGGCCGAGGCGCCTGCGCACCCGCTCCGCCCCACCCACCAGGCCACCTCCGCCGCACGCTGCATCGGCTGACCCGGGCCGATGCTTGGCATTTGTCTGTCGATCCGGTTGGCTTTGTTACCGACCGGTCACAAGTGTGTTGCGATCGTAGTGACCAATCGGTAACATGTCAAGCAATCCAATATGCAGTCGAGGGTCATCATGTCGGGCATCGAGATCGCCAAACCGGCGGCGCGCCGCACGCGCCGGCCGATCGACGGCGCCACCGCGCAGGAGCACCTGCTGCGCGCCGCCGAGGAGCTGTTTTACAAGGAAGGCGTTCGCACGGTGGGCGTCGAGGCGGTCGTGGAGCGTGCGGGCGTCAACAAGATGAGCCTGTATCGCCAGTTCTCGTCGAAGGACGAGCTGATCCTCGCGTATCTGGAGCGAATGGATGCGTGTTTCTTCGAGCGCTTCGACACGAGCGTT
This sequence comes from Burkholderia sp. Ac-20344, assembly GCF_017104975.1. Classification (NCBI taxonomy): domain Bacteria; kingdom Pseudomonadati; phylum Pseudomonadota; class Betaproteobacteria; order Burkholderiales; family Burkholderiaceae; genus Burkholderia; species Burkholderia sp. Ac-20344. The sequence continues at coordinate 15,944 of NZ_JAAGPP010000032.1, read as the reverse complement.
GCCAAGCACCCGGGCCAGCCGAAAGCGCAACTGATCCAGTATTTCGTCGATCTCGCCGAGCGCGCGACGCAGAAGGATTACCGCGGCTGCCCGTTCGTCAACGTCGCCGCCGAATTCCCGGATGCGTCGCACCCGGCGCGCGAGCGCGTCGCGCAGAACAAGGAACAGCTGATGAAGCGGCTCGTCTCATTGTGCGAAGACGCCGGCGCGCGGCAGCCGCAGGCGCTCGCCAATTCGCTCGCGCTGGTGATCGAAGGCATCTACGCGGCCAGCCAGACCTATCGGCACGGCGAAACGCCGATCGGCGTCGCCCCCGCGCTCGTCACGCAGTTGATCGAAGCCGCATGCGCGTGACGGCGCGCCCGCTACAATGCGGCCCTCGCCGCCCTTCCGCCCGACTGGTTTCACGATGACCGACACCCGCCCCGAATCGCACGACGACATCCTCGCCGCCACGCGGCACTGGCTCGCGCGCGCGGTGATCGGGCTCAATCTGTGCCCGTTCGCGAAAAGCGTCTATGTGAAGGATCAGGTGCGCTACGCGATCAGCGAAGCGACGACGCTGGAAGACGCGCTCGCCGAACTCGAAACGGAGCTGCGCGCGCTCGACGCGGCGGACCCGCAGCAGGTCGACACGACACTCGTGATCTTCCCGCATGCGTTCGCCGATTTCATCGACTACAACGACGCGCTGTTCTTTGCCGACCGGCTGGTGCGGCAACTGCGGCTCGACGGCGTGCTGCAGATCGCGAGCTTCCATCCGCACTACCGGTTCGAAGGCAGCGAGCCCGACGACATCGAGAACTACACGAACCGTGCGCCGTATCCGATCCTGCACCTGCTGCGCGAGGACAGCATTGCGCGCGCGGTCGACGCGTTCCCGGACGCGTCCGCGATCTACGAAAAGAATCAGGAAACGCTGCGCCGCCTCGGCCACGACGGCTGGCGCGAATGGATGCGCCGGCCGGGCGACGACGTCTGACGCGGTGTGCAACGTGCGCCGCGCAGCGCGGCCGACGCCCGCACGTGCGGGTCAGCTAGCGGCCGGTTCGACGGCCTCGTCGCCCGCCGCCGCGGCTTCCGGCACGAAGAAGCGTGCGTTCAGCTCGGCAAGCCCGAACATCCCGAGGATCTCGTTCAACCGCTCGCCGGGCCGCCGGCGCGGCAGGTTCTTGTACTGCGCGATGATCAGCTCGTTCTTCATCGAATGCTCCCAGCCGACCAGCTCGGTCACGCTGACCTGGTAGCCATGCGCTTCGAGCTGCAGGCAGCGCAGCACGTTGGTGATCTGGCTGCCGAATTCGCGCGTATGCAGCGGATGCCGCCACACTTCCGTCAGCGCGTTCGCGAGCGACTTGCCCTTGTTCTTGCGCAGCACGCCCGCGACTTCCGCCTGGCAGCACGGCACCAGCACGATGTGCTGCGCGCGCTTCGCGAGCGCGAAGCGGATCGCGTCGTCGGTGGCCGTGTCGCACGCATGCAGCGCGGTGACGACGTCGACCGTTTCGGGCAGTTTCGGCGACGTGATCGAATCGGCGACCAACAGGTTCAGGAACGACATGCCGCCGAACCCGAGCCGCGCGGCGAGCTCGGCCGAACGCGTGACGAGCTCCTCGCGGGTCTCGATCCCGTACACGTGCGACGCGAACGCCGGCGTGCCGTGCCCCGGCTGCTGCTTGAAGAACAGGTCGTACAGGATAAAGCCGAGATACGACTTGCCGGCGCCGTGATCGACGAGCGTCACGCTGCCGCGGTCGGCCTGCACGCCGGCGAGCAGCGGCTCGATGAACTGGAACAGGTGATAGACCTGTTTCAGCTTGCGGCGGCTGTCCTGGTTCAGCTTCCCGTCGCGGGTGAGGATGTGCAGTTCCTTCAGCAGCTCGACGGACTGCTCCGGGCGGATTTCGTGGGTCTTGTTCGACATCGTGAAGCGCCGCCGGGCCACGGTCGGTCGACCACGGCCCGGCGGCGGAAATTCGTGAGGAATGGCGATAGTTTACCGAAAATGCGCGGTCAGGCTCGTGCGCCGAGCCGCCAGAGCGACGTGACCTCGGCGTGGCGTGCCGCGTGCAGCGGATCGTCGGCGTCCATCGACTTCGGGTGGGCGGGGCGGATGTCGTCACGGCCGAGCACGACGAGGCCCGCTTCGTCGATCCATTGCAGCAGCGTGTCGCGCGGCCGCAGGCCGAGATGCTCGGCGAAATCGGACAGGATCAGCCAGCCCTCGCCGCCCGGCTCGAGGTGCGCTGCGAGCCCTGCGAGGAAACCGCGCAGCATGCGGCTGTCCGGATCGTAGACCGCGTATTCGATCGGTGCGCTCGGCCGGGCCGGCACCCACGGCGGGTTGCAGACCACGAGCGGCGCACGGCCCGCTGGAAACAGATCGGCCTCGACGACCTCGACGCGACTCGCGTGGCCAAGCCGTTCGACGTTCTCGCGCGCGCAGGCGAGCGCCCGCGGATCCTGGTCGGTCGCAACGACACGCTCAACGCCGCGCGATGCAAGCACGGCCGCCAGCACGCCGGTGCCCGTGCCGATGTCGAACGCGAGCGACGTCGCCGGCAGCGGCGCGCGCGCGACGAGTTCGACGTATTCGCCGCGCACCGGCGAAAACACGCCGTAGTGCGGGTGGATCGGCGCGCCGCCGAGCGCCGGGACCGGCACACCCTTCTTGCGCCATTCATGCGCGCCGACGAGGCCGAGCAGTTCGCGCAACGACACGACCGACGGCGCGCCGCCGGGCCCGTACGCCTCTTCGCAGGCGGCGCGCACGTCGGGCGCGCGGCGCAGCGGGATCGTGTAGTCGGCATCGAGCGGGATCAGCAGCAGGCCGAGCGTGCGGGCGCGCTGCGACTGCGCGAGACGATGCAGGTTGAATGCGTCGACGCCGGCCGCGGCTTTCGCCTTCTTCGGCTTGCGCTCGACACGGCGCGCCATCGCCTGCACGAGCTGGCGCGCATTCTGGAAATCGCCCTGCCAGACGAGCGCGGTGCCCTCGCATGCAAGGCGGTAAGCCGCGTCGGCCGTGAGGCGGTCGTCGGCGGGCACCGCGCGCTTCGGCGGTTGCACGCCGGCTTCGGAGCGCCAGCGCACGGCATGATCGGCGCCGTCGGCGTCGGTCCAGTGGAAAACAGGGAAATCGGTCACGCGAACTCGGTTACGGTTGGCTTCAACGGGCGGCGTCGCGCCGCGCGGATCACACCATACCGCGCTTTGCCTGCGCAGCAAAGCGCGGGCAGCGGTCGGTGCCGCCGCCCGCGCGATGCTCGCGCGGTGTCAGCTTTCGTCGTCGAGCGCCGCGTCGGGCGCGTTCTGCTTCACCGACGCGATGCCGTTCTCGCGACCCGCCTCAGCCTTGTACAGCTCGCTCGTGCCGATGATCTCGTGGTTGCCGGCCTTCAGGTTGAACATGAACTGGCCATTGCTCGCGGTCTTGCGCTCGTAGCGCGCGTCGTCCGGCGCGTTCTTGCGCACCGACGCGACTCCGTTTTCCGCCGATGCCTTGGTCTTGTACAACTCGCTGCGCAGGATGATCTCGCCGTTGCCGGCCTTCAGGTGGAACAGGAACTGCCCGTCGCTCGCTTTCTTGATGACGAATTTCGCTGCCATGGTGCCCCTCTCGAAAAAGTCGCCCGGCCCTCCGGACTGGAGCAGTCTAAACGCGATCGTGGCGGCGAACGCAAGGCATACGTCACCCAATCGTCAGGAATCGTCAGGCGACACCGCGATTGCGCCGCTTCGTCCGGCATCGCAGCCGGTATCGCGCACGCGCCGCCTACCTGCCCCACCCCGGCATCGCGGGCAGGCGCAGCGTGCCCGCATCGTTGAAGTGCACGGTACCGAGCACGCCGCCTGCGAGCCTGCCGCGCAGCGCATACGGCAGTTCGCCGTTCGCGGCCGCGCCGGGCAGGTTCCACGCCTGCCGCGCGGCGGCAAAGGCCGATACCGAAACCGGCACGTCGAGCACGGCCTCGCCGAAACGCGGCACCGTGCCCGAGCGATCGCTGACGCCGCTCGCAAACGGCGTGCCGTTCAGGTCGAGCGCGACTGAGATGCCGTCGTATTCGATCGGCGCGTCGTTCGGGTTCTGCACGCGCAGCTTCAGGCTGAAACGCATCTCGAGGCCCTGCCCGACGAGCGGATCGAGTCCGGCGACCGACACGCGCACGGTGTCGCGCGTCAGCCCTGCGCAACCGCCGAGCAGGAGCACGGCGGCGAACAGCAGCAGCACGGCGCCAAGCGGCGCGATACGGAACAGGGATCGTGGCATGGGGCCTCCTCGCGGCAATCGGTGAGCGGATCGTCGCTGCATTGTACCGAGCGCGCCGCGTCACGCCGGACTTCGTAGTTTCTCCAGCCACCCAAGATCGTTAATAGATTAAAACTACGAAATCTCCAGCTAAACGGAAAGCGAATTAATGACTTCCAGCATTCAATGAAGCACCGAAAATTCAATAGATGCTCGTTCTAAATTTTTCGTTTCCTTTACCCAAAACCATCAAGTATATTTACGCATCCTTGGAGCAAGCCGACAAACCTTGAAGCCGCATGACGGCGAATTTACAGGACGGCGACACGCCTTCCTTCCGTCCTGCGGACTGGCCCGGCCAGCCCCGTAGGTCGTCGGTTCAAAGGGATTGCGCGCCCGCGCCGGGCGTGCGGCCCCGTGTCGTGCGCGCGAAATCAATTCAGTACAACACGCGCCCGGCCATTTTGAACCGGCAAGTTAACCGACATCCGGAAATCCAGAGGGGGCAGTAAACCATGATTACCTTCACGTAGTCGGCCACCGTCTTTTCGAATAATCCGTCATTGGCATTTTCATCGCTGTTGATTAACGGCGAGGGGATTGCTTTTGCCGGCGTTTTCGCAGCACTGAACGATTCTTTCAACAATCGAGGTTTCAGTCATGTCGATCAATATTCACAAGATGCGTTACCTGCCGCTCGTCGCCGCACTCGCGCTCGCCGGGTGCGGCGGCGACGACGGCGGCGTGGGCTCGGCTTCCTCGCTCAGCTCCGCCGGCGCGCCGCATTCGGGCTCGTCGCCCGCCGTCACCGCGCCGCCGAGCGCACCGCCGCCGGCCGCATCCAACGTCGACAAGAGCGTGTCGCCTGTCGAATTGCCGGACACCGTGGTGCCCGTGAACTACCGGCTGTGGTTCCGTCCGAACGACGCGCTGAACGCGTTCGACGGCCGCGCCGACGTCGAGATCAAGGTGCTGAAGCCGGTCAACAACATCGTGATCGCCGGCCACCGGATCAAGTTCACGAACGGCCGCATCACGCTGCAGCCGGGCAACATCCAGCTGATCGCGACGCCGCAGGACAAGGGCGACTTCTACCAGTTGCGCCCCGTGAGCGGCACGATCTCGCCGGGCAACTATTCGCTGCACATGGAATGGTCGGGCATCATCAACTTCAAGTCGTATGACGATCCGGTCAACCACACCGGCGGCAGCTGCGGCGACGATCCGTATCCGGGCTGCTCGGCCGCGGAAGGCGTCTTCCGTGTCGACCTGAAGGGCACCGACGGCAAGACGAGCGGCGCGATCCTCACGCAGGGCGAAACCAACCTGTCGCGCCAGTGGTTCCCGGGCTGGGACGAGCCGGCCTTCCGCCCGACCTATGAAGTGACGGCCGAAGTGCCGCAGAGCTGGCGCGTGGTATCGAACGCGGCCGAGAAGCCGTCGACCAACGTCGGCGGCGGCTACAAGCTCGTGCAGTTCGAGAAGACCCAGCCGATGCCGTCGTACCTGCTGTTCTTCGGCGGCGGCCTGTTCGACACCTACGAGGACGATTTCTCGAGCCCGCTGCCGGGCGGCAAGGGCGGCCTGCACCTGCGCGTGTTCACGCCGCCGGGCATGAGCGACTGGGCGAAGCCGGCGATGGACCGCACCAAGCAGGCGCTCGACTACTACTACCGCTACACGGGCATCCCGCTGCCGCTCACGAAGTTCGACACGGTCGCCGCGAACGACGCGTTCAAGGAGCAGAAGGACCTGAACTTCGGCGGGATGGAGAACTGGGGGTCGATCCTCGAGTTCGCCGACGACATCCTGCCGCAGCCGGGCCAGCCGATGTCGCACTACGGCAACGAAGTGCTGACGCACGAAGTCGCGCACCAGTGGTTCGGCGATCTCGTCACGACCGACTGGTGGGACAACGTGTGGCTCAACGAGTCGTTTGCGACGTTCTTCGAGACGAAGACGACGATCCAGTTCTTCCCCGACGAGTTCAGCTGGCTCGACCAGGTGAAGAACAAGTACCGCGTGATCAATCGCGACATCGGCCCGAACGCGTTCCCGGTCGCGCCGAACTTCAACGACTGGGCGTCGAACGACTTCGTGCTGAGCGCCAGCGCGTTCACGTACGACAAGGGCGGCCACGTGCTGAAGACGCTCGAGAACTATCTCGGCGAGCAGACGCTGCGCAAGGGCCTGCAGCAGTACCTGGTCGACTACTCGTTCGGCAACGGTACGCCGAAGCGCCTGTGGGATGCACTGTCGAAGGAAAGCGGCCAGTCGGTCGGCCCGATCGGCGACAGCTACGTGCGTCAGACCGGCGTGCCGCTGATCTCGCTCGACACGCAGTGCGACCTGACGAAGAACCAGACCGTCATCACGCTGAAACAGCAGCCGTTCCCGAACAAGAACGCGTATCCGGGCCTGCAATGGACGGTGCCGATCACGCTCGCGTACGGCCAGGGTCTCGCGAAACGCACGACGCTCGCGCTGAAGGATACGCAGACGCAAACGCGGATCGACGGCTGCACGGGCGTGGTCGCCGATCCGAGCGGGCTCGACTACTACGTCGTGAACTACAGCGACGCGGCCTGGAGCGGGCTGCTCACGCAGGTCAACAGCTCGACCGATCCGGTGCTGCTCGCGAACCTGAAGAGCGAGGCCGCGCTGCTCGTCGCGAACAACCTCGCGCCGGCATCGCGCTCGACGTCGATCGGCTCGGTCGCTTCGCCGGCCGCGATGAAGCTGCGCCAGACGCCGACCTTCGGCGGCATCGAGCCGGTGACGAAGGAACGCCCGGCACGGCAATACCAGGGCATCTTCAAGCCGCGCAAGGTAGTGACGCAATAACGGTGCGCACCCGGCCGGTGCCGCGCAGCCCGCGGCTGCCGGCCGGCGTACCGGCTTCTCCGACCTTTGACGGGCCTCGCGAGCGAGGCCCTTTTTTATACGCGGCGTCGTCGGCCCCACGACGCGCGTGCGCTCGCCGGCCCCGCCGCTCGTCGCGCTGGTCGGCCTGCTCGGGAGGGTGATCGGCGAACGTGCGATCGCGCCGCTGCGCCGACGCGTCGATGCGGCGCCGGTGCTAGCGGTCGTCGCGCCGACGGAACGCCCACCACGCGGCAAGCGCCGTAAAGCCCGCGACGAGCAGCACCATCAGCCAGAAGCCGTGCTTGTTCTCCGAGAACGGCACGCCGCCGACGTTCATCCCGAAGAAGCCGGCGACGATGTTGATCGGCAACGCGATCACGGTCACGAGCGTCAGCGTGAACAGTGTCCGGTTGTTCTGCTCGTCGAGACGCGAACCGATCTCTTCCTGCAACAGCTTGATCCGCTCGTTGAGCCCCGCCAGATCGGCGAGCACCAGCGAGAACTCTTCGGTCGACTCGCGCAGCTCCTGCACGTCTTCCATGTGCAGCCACGCGGGCGGTTTCGCGAGCAGCCGGAAGATCGACCCGGGCTCGGGCGCGAGCATGCGCTGCAGGCGCGTCAGCGTGCGGCGCATCGCGCCGAGCTCGATGCGGCTCGACGTGAGCCGCTGCGACAGGAAGCGATCCTCGATGCGATCGACGTCGATGCTCGTGCGCCGCATGATCTGGATCAGCAGGTCGGCCTGGTCGCGCAGCAGGTGCACGAGGAGTTCCGCGGGCGACCTGAACCGTTCGCCGTCGCGCACGCACGCGCGCAGCGTATCGACCGAGCGCAGCGGCTTGAGCCGTGCGGTAACCATGATGCGCCGCTCGACGTGGACGAACAGCGTCGCGATCTCCGACGGCGTCAGCTCGAGGTTGAACATCACGTCGTTGACGATCGCGCGCAACGCGCCGTCTTCCTGCTCGATGCGCGTCGAGCGCGACCCTTCGTGGAGGAATTCGAAGAAGCTGTCGGGCAGCCCGAGATGCGTGCGCATCCAGCGCTCGCTCGCGCCGTGCGCGAGATTGAAATGCAGCCAGACGAAATCGTCCGACGCGGCATCGTGCTCGCGGCACGTGCGCAGCCACGCGGCCGCCGCGTCCGCATCGAGCGTCGCGCCGGATCCGCCCGGAGCGAAGCGGAATCCGCACACCATGCCGGACGTATCGGCGCCGTAAGTCTGTACGATCAGGTCCATCGTGTCGAAAGTCGTGCGGCGCGCGGCGCACCGCGCATAGCGGGTCGCGAGCCCGCGCCGGAAAAGGAAAGGAAACGTATGCCCGACGGGCGTGACGCGCCCGTGACAGCGTCACGCCGCATCATACCGGCCGATTCCGTGCCCCAAAAACAACGCGCCGCCCAACGGGCGGCGCAGGTGCGGCATGGCGGCGGACACAAGACGCGTTACTGCCGCGTCTCCGACTGCGCGGCGCTCGGGCACGCGGGATCCTTGCCCCAGTGGCCTTCGCAGACGCGCCAGCGGCACAATTGATCCTCGAAGAAACCGCGCTCCGAACACTCCTTCACGCGCGACGCCAGCGAGCCGGTCGTCGCGGCCGTCCTGGTCGGCACGGCCTGCCCCTTCTGCGCGGCGAGCTTCTTGTCGGCCGGCTTCGTTCGCGCGACGAGTGCGGCGAGCAGGTCCGCATCCGGATCGTCCTTCCCGGCCGCCTTCGCGGTACGGGTCGACGTCGCGTCGCGATGCTTCTTCGCCTGCGCGAGCTCGGCCTGCTGTTCCTTGCGATGCTTGCGGGCGTCGGCCTTTGCATCGGCCTTCGTGTCGGTCTTGCCGTGTGCCGCGACCTTCGCGCCCTTTGCGTCGTCGGCCTTCGCGGTTTTGGTCGTCGCAGCGGCCGCCGCGCCGGCCGTGGCCGCGCCCGATGCGTCGTCGGCGCCATTGGCAAGCGCACGCGACAGGCGGCTGCTGTCCGCTGCGGACGCGGACGATGCGGAGGCAACGGTTCGGGAAGCCGCGTCGTCGTTGACGATCGTGGCCGGTTGCACGGCGGACGCGGCCGACGCGGCATTCTGCGCGACCTGCACGGCGGCGTCGCTGGCCGCTGCGGCCTTCGCCGGTGCGGCTGCTGCAGCCGCTGCAGGCGCTGCCTCGGCCGTGACGACGGGAGCCTGCTCGCCCGAATGCTGCATACGCCACGCGCCCCAACCACCGACGGCAACCACCAGGGCCACGACGGCGGCGATCGGCGCCTTCAGCGAACGGCGCGGCGGTTCGGCCGGCGGCGTGACACGTCCTTCCAGATTCGCGAGAATGCGCGACTGCTGAGCTCCTCCGTCGCCTGCCGGTTTAGTATCGGACAGCAGGCTGGGCGGAGTTTTCGAATTTGAATTTTCCGGCGCACTCATTCAGCGTCTCATTGAATCCTGGTTTAATTCACCGCGATAATATAGCCCGGCCTCTCGAAGCAGCCTGATTCTAAGAGCAAGCATTGCAAAACACAATCAATTCCAATTTCCGGGGATTTCTTTGATTGCCGTCGCACTCGTCGCCTATTTCGCCCTTGCCGTCGCGGTTGCGGCACTGTTGCTTTTACCGGGTATCCGGGCGACCGTTTTCGAATCCGTCGCCCAGTTTCACGGCCGTCTTACGCGCCGCGCGAACGATCGCGCCGCGCGTACGCGAAGTCAGATTGTTAAATCGGCAAGCGTGACACGCGGCGCTTTAAACGATGTGCAAAATTTACTGGTTCGCCGGCGCTTGATGATTATGGTATCGGCAGGTATTCTTGCGACGCCGCCATTGGTCGCCATTGCGTTACGCGGCCGGCAATTGTTCCAGTACGACGACACGGCGCGCGTGCCCGACGAGAAGATCGCCGCGCTGCTGCAGGGTGAGCAACTCGTGCCGCCGCCGCCGCTGCCGCCGGAAGTCTTCGCCACCAAGGAAGTCGAGCAGATACGCCCGGCGCTGAAGGATGCGAGCCGCGACTGGAACCTGCTGGATCCGGATTTCCGTACGCGTTTGCTGCTGGTCTACAAGATCATGCACGAACAATATGGTTATGAAATGGCGTTGCTGGAAGGTTACCGGAGCCCGGAACGGCAGAACCGGCTGGCGCAGATGGGCAGCAATGTGACCAACGCGGCCGCCTTCCAGAGTTATCACCAATTCGGGCTGGCTGCTGACAACGCATTCCTGCGCGACGGCAAGCTGGTCATTTCCGAGAAAGATCCGTGGGCGATGCGCGGCTACCAGTTGTATGGCCAGGTCGCCGAACAGGTTGGCCTGACCTGGGGGGGCCGCTGGAAAATGATGGATCTCGGGCACGTGGAATACCATAAACCCGGTTTTAAACTGGGACGCGGCAGCTAGCCAGGGCTGCCGGACAGGAAATAATGAGGGCGGCATGGGGCTTTTTAATATCCCGGCAGGAAACGATACGGGCGGCGCAAAAAATCATGCATTCCGGTGCGCGATTCTTTCCGGCCGCCGCTTCCGTTTTAAATCTCACAGCGTCCTTTCATTAATGCGCGCGCCTTCTCCGATGCCGCGGGCGCATTGATGCCAGCCCCCTTCATCCCGTTTGACAGCATGGCGACACATCGCGGCGCCACCCTTGCCGCTCGGCGCGCCTGCGTCGCCTCACCGAATCGCACCGGAACCTGAACGTCCTATGCAACGCATCCTCAACGTGCTGACTCATCCGCGTACGCTCTCGATCGTCGGGATCGTCGCGCTAGCGGCCATCCTCTTCATCGTCGCCGACATGCTGCAGTTGCCGCTCCTGTGGGCGGCGATCGCGTTCGCGGCGATCCTCGCGCTGTGGCTCGTCGTCGCGCTGTGGCGCCGCTGGCGCGTGAAGCGTGCGAACCAGCAGCTCGGCCAGGTGCTGGAAGAGCAGGCGGAAACCGGCAAGATCGCCGCGCCCGCCGCCGCCGCGCTCGCCCCCGATGCGAAGACGGCCGACCTCGACGTGCTGCGCACGCGCCTGTCGGACGCGGTGAAGACGATCAAGACGTCGAAGATCGGCCAGGTATCGGGCGGCTCCGCGCTGTACGAACTGCCGTGGTACATCGTGATCGGCAACCCGGCTGCGGGCAAGAGCAGCGCCGTGCTCAACTCCGGCCTGCAGTTCCCGTTCGCGGACAAGAACAGCGCCGTGATCCACGGCATCGGCGGTACGCGTAACTGCGACTGGTTCTTCACGACCGAGGGGATCCTGCTCGACACGGCCGGCCGCTATTCGGTGCACGAGGAAGACCGCAGCGAATGGCTCGGCTTCCTCGGCCTGCTCAAGCGCTATCGCCCGAAGGCGCCGATCAACGGCATCATCGTCACCGCGAGCATCGCCGAACTCACCGGCAACCGCCCCGAATTCGCGATCAACCTCGCGAAAAACCTCCGCCAGCGCGTTCAGGAGCTGACGGAAAAGCTCGAGGTGTTCGCGCCGGTCTACGTGATGTTCACGAAGGCCGACCTGATCACCGGCTTCACCGAATTCTTCAGCAGCAGCGACAAGCACGAGTACGACCGCGTGTGGGGCGCCACCCTGCCCTACGAGCCCGACGACAAGCGCGACGTCGTCGCGCAGTTCGACACGCACTTCGAGGAACTCTACGAAGGGCTGAAGGAGATCAGCGTCGCGCAACTGTCGCTGTCGCGCGGCAACCAGCTGTCGCCGGGCCAGTTGAGCTTCCCGCTCGAATTCTCGACGATCAAGCCGTCGCTGCGCGCGTTCCTCGCGACGCTGTTCGAGAACAACCCGTTCCAGTACAAGCCGATCTTCCGCGGCTTCTACTTCACCAGCGCGCTGCAGGAAGGCGAAACCAACAGCGCGGCCGCGCAGCGCATCGCGCATCGCTTCGGCCTCGACGGCACCGCGCTGCCGAAGCCGCACAGTGCGTTCTCGAAGAACGGCTTCTTCCTGCGCGACCTGTTCTCGAAGGTGATCTTTGCCGACCGCCAGACGGTGCGGCAGTTCGCGAGCCCGACCAAGACGCGGCTGCGCTACGCGACCTTCTTCGGCTTCGTCGCCGCGCTCGCGCTCGCGCTGGGCGGCTGGACCTGGTCGACGATCGGCAACCAGCAGCTCGTCGCGAACGTGCAGGCCGACCTCGACAACGTCACGCGCCTGCAGCAGGGCCGCAACGACCTGCAGTCGCGCCTGCAGGCGATGGACATCCTCGAGGACCGGATCGAGCAGCTCGAGCAGTTCCGCCGCGACAAGCCGCTGTCGGTGTCGCTCGGCCTGTACCAGGGCGACCGTCTCGAGCAGCACCTGCTGACCGAGTATTACAACGGCGTGCGCCAGGTCCTGCTGGCCCCCGTGTCCCAGAACCTCGCGTCGTTCATGAAGGACGTGAACGCGCACCCCGAACAGCTCGTGCCGATGACGCGCCCGCCCGAATCGGGCGCCGTGCAGGGTGGCGCGATTCCGGTGTCGACGAACGCGGCAGGCGCCGCGCCGCAGGCCGGTGCCGCGCTGGCCGCCTCCGGCACCGCGCCGGCTGCCGCAGCAGCAGCGCAACAGCCGGCCGCACCGCAGGGTGGGCTCTACAGCGACGCGTCGCCGACCAACGTGCAGGACGCGTACAACGCGCTCAAGACGTACCTGATGCTGTCCGACAAGCGTCACGTCGAGCAGGCACACCTGACCGACCAGCTCGCCCGCTTCTGGCGCGGCTGGCTCGAGACGAATCGCGGCAACATGCCGCGTGACGAGATGATCAAGAGCGCGGAGCGCATGATCTCGTTCTACCTGTCCCGCGTGAATGACGACGACTGGCCGATGATCGACGCGAACCTCGCGCTCGTCGACCAGACCCGCGAGAACCTGCGCCACGTCGTGCGCGGGATGCCGGCCCGCCAGCGCGTGTACGAGGAAATCAAGGCCCGCGCGTCGACCCGCTTCGCGCCGATGACCATCGCGCGCATCGTCGGCGACGGCAACCAGGCGCTCGTGGCAGGCAGCTACGCGATTCCGGGCACGTTCACGCGCGAAGCGTGGTTCGACTACGTGCAGCCGGCGATCCGCGACGCGGCGACCAAGGAACTGCAGGCGAAGGACTGGGTGCTGAACACGTCGACGCAGGACGACCTGACGCTCGAGGGCAGCCCCGAGCAGATCCAGAAGACGCTCGTCGGCATGTACAAGACCGAGTACGCGCAGCACTGGCAGAAGTTCATGCAGGGCATCGCGGTACAGGGCTTCAGCAGCTTCGGCCAGGCCGTCGACGGGATGAACCGCCTCGGCGACCCGCAGGATTCGCCGATCCGCAAGATCCTCGAGACCGCGTACGACCAGACGTCGTGGGACAACCCGTCGCTCGCGAACGTGACGATCAAGAAGGCGCAGACGGGCGTCGTGAACTGGGTCAAGCAACTGTTCTCGCGCTCGCCGGCCGGCCAGGTGGCGGCCGCCAACATCGACATCAACGGCAATCCGGCCGAGGTGCCGATGGGTCCGATCGGGCAGGAGTTCGTCGGGCTCGCGCGGATCGTCGCGGTGCATGACGGCACGTCGATGCTCAAGGGCTACATGGAATCGCTGTCGAAGGTCCGCACGCGCTTCAACGTGATCAAGAACCAGGGCGACCCGGGCCCGGGCGCACGCCAGCTGATGCAGCAGACGCTCGACGGCAACGGTTCGGAACTCGCCGATTCGCTGAAGCTCGTCGACGAGCAGATGCTGACGGGGCTCACCGATTCGCAACGCAAGTCGCTGCGTCCGCTGCTCGTGCGGCCGCTGATGCAGGCGTTCGCGGTCGTGATCCAGCCGGCCAGCGCCGAAGTCAACAAGGTGTGGAACGCGCAGGTCTACCAGCCGTTCCAGAACTCGCTCGCGACGAAGTACCCGTTCGCGGCGAGCGCGAAGGTCGAGGCCGGCGCCGGTGAAATCGCGCAGGTGTTCGGTCCGGACGGCTCGATCGCGAAGTTCGTCGGCACGACGCTCGGGCCGCTCGCGGTGCGCCGCGGCGACACCCTCGCCGCCCGCACGTGGGGCGACATGGGCATCGGGCTCACGCCGGACTTCACGAGCGGCTTTGCACGCTGGGTCGCGCCGCTCGCCGGCGGTGCGGCAGGCAGTGCCGCCGCGTCGTCCGAGCCGCAGACCGTGTTCCAGATCCTGCCGCAGCCGAGCACGGGCACGACGGAATACACGATCGCGATCGACGGCCAGCAACTGCGCTACCGCAACACGCCGCCGCAGTGGACCAACTTCGTGTGGCCGAACCCGCAGGGCTCGCCGGGCGCGACGCTGTCCGCGACGACCTTCGACGGCCGCACCGTGCAGCTCGTCAACGAGCCGGGCCGCTACGGTCTCGAGAAGCTGATCAACTCGGCGCAACGCAAGCGCCGTCCGGACGGCACCTTCGACCTGACGTGGGCACAGGGCAGCGTGAACGTGTCGGTGACGATGCGCATCATCAGCACGTCGCAACCGTCCGGCGGTGGCGGTGACCAGCCGCAGCAGCAGAGCCTGCGCGGCCTGCAGCTGCCGTCGTCGGTCGCCGACGCGAGCGCGGGTGCCGCGCAGAACGCGACCCAGTCCGGCACGAGCACGCCGGGCGCAGCGCCGGCCGTCGCGGCCGCCAACGCAACGAATGCAAAGGGGGCGCAATGACGCAAACCGTACAGGCGCAAATCGCCTACTTCGGCAAGATTCCGTCGCGCGGCGACTTCGTGAAGAGCCCGCACAATCCGCAGTTGCTGCAGACGCTCGACCGCTGGATCGCGCAGGCGCTCGAACTGCTCGCGGAAGATCCGCGCTGGAAGCTCGTCTACGAGGATGCGAAGCCGATGCACTTCGCGTTCCTCGGCTCGCGCAGCAAGCTCGCGATCGCGGGCCACATGGTCGCGAGCCACGACGTGTCAATGCGCCGCTTCCCGTTCCTCGGGGCAACCGCGCTCGAGGTCGACCGGCCGCTCGCGTTCCTCGCGCGCAGCCCGCTCGCGTTCGCGCGGCTGTGGTCGCGCGTCGCCACGCAGATCCCGCCGCTGCTCGGCAAGGACGAGCCGCCCGGCGCGCTGCAGGCGCTCGGCGACACGCAGGTGCCGATCGACGTCGGCGGCCCCGGCACGTCGCATGACGGCACCTTCAACGATTTCGTCGAACACCAGACGCTGTACGGCCTGCAGGAGATGCTGCTCGAAAGCGGTCATCCCGTGCGGCTGCGCGGCGCGATGCTCGCGCTCGGCTCGCTGCTGCGGCCGGTGATGCAGAGCGGCTCGTCGCACATCGAGCGCGGCCTCACGCTGCCGTTGCCGGTCGATCCGTTCTATCGCAGCCTCGTCGCCGCGTTCTGGCTCGAACTGATCGCGCCGTTCGTCGCGCAGGCCGACTTCGAGCTCGCGATCTTCATCGGCACGATCGCCGAGCGCGAACGGCTCATCATCGGCTTCAACGGCGCGTCGGCAAAGACATTGCTGAGCGTCGTCGACCCGCAGACCTACGCCGCCCACAACATCGACATCGACGATCCCGAGTGGATCGACGCCCATGCGCAAAACGATCACCAGATCAGCAAGCTCGTCAGCTACCTCGACCAACCGCAACTCTCGCTGCGCGTCGCCATCGACGCGTTCCGCGAAGCGTTCATCGGAGGCTGACGGGATGCATCGCACGATTCACGTCCGGCGCGCGCGCTTTTCGGCCGCCCTCTCGCCAGCCGTCGCCGCCCTCCTCGCTGCCGGGCTCTTCGCCAGTGGCGCGGCCGTCGCGCAGAACACGGGCGCGACCGTCACGCCGGTCGGCAACGGCACGGTCGCGACGACCGCGCTGCCCGCGAACACCGGCGCCGCACCGGGGACCGCCTCCGGCGCCGTCGT
>NZ_JAAGPP010000351.1:0-1598 GCF_017104975.1 Burkholderia sp. Ac-20344 | reverse complement strand
GGGGGTGCGGCTAGAATCTTGGACTGGTTTATGCCGCGAGCCCGAGGCGCTCCCGGTATTCGAGCGGACTCAGTGAGCCAAGCGAGATCTTAATCCGCTTGGCGTTGTACCAGCGGATGTAAGAATCGACCGCCTCGATGAACTGCTCGATGCTTGTAGCCTGCCAGGTCCGAGGATAGAACAGTTCCGTTTTCAATCGGCCGAAGAAACCTTCGCATGCCGCATTGTCGGGCGAGCAACCTTTGCGCGACATCGAGCGAATCAGCTTCGCATCGCGCATCCGTGAGAGCCACCCCGGCCAGCGATAGTGCGCACCGCGATCGGAGTGGACCATTGGCTGGTGTTGGCTGTTGGCCACTGTCTCGATCGCTGCGTCGAGCATGGTATTCACAAGCTCGGCGTCCGGACGCGTGCTGATCGACCAACTGACAACGAGCCCATCAAAGCAGTCGATCACGGGCGATAGATACACCTTGCCGGCTGGAATCTGGAATTCCGTAATGTCGGTGAGCCACTTTTTATTCGGCGCCGCCGCCCGGAAATCGCGATTGACGAGGTTTTCTGGCGCGGGACCTATTTCGCCTTGATAGGAGCCGTAGCGACGCCGGCGGGCACTGCCAGCGGTCAAGCCTTCTTGCCTCATCAAGCGTCGCACGACTTTCTCCGATATGAAGACCTGCTGCTTACCAAGTGCCGCGCGTATCCGGCGATAGCCGTAGCAACGGTAATTGAGTTCGAAGATGTCTGTGATGACGTGACGCACGCGAGCATACTTGTCAGCAACAAGCAGTCGTGCACGATGGTAAAAGTAGGAACTGCGGGCAAGACCCAATACGGCGAGCAGTTCTGGCAGTGCATAGATTTGCCTCAGGGCATCAACCAGCGTCGTCTTCTCCCGATTGCTCAGGAGCCGCGGGTCGATGCCCAGGCCTTTTTTTAACAGTTCATTGGCCTTCTTCAGGATGTCGTGTTCGAGTTGCAGCTGCCGTATGTCGCGTCGAAGCGATTCCAGCTGCTGCTCCAGTTCTGCCCGCTCAGGAGCCGATGCCGGATTCTTATGGCGTTTCATGGATGCCGGAGCCTCTCGACCGAGTAGCTTATTTTTCCAGTTGTATAGCGTCGGCCTGCTCACGCCTATCTTTTCCGCGATCACACGTGCACCTTCGTCTCTGGTGCACAGCTCAATGACCGCTGCCTGCCTCAACACTGGCGACGACGGCACATTCCGAGCATTGCTGACAAGACGTTTCCGAATATCGGGGCATAGCTCGTAGACCCACGCGGCCAGCACTGCGCGACACGGATACCCCAGTGCTCTCGTGGTCCCGGCAAAATTGCAGCCATGACTCAAATAATGCTCGACAGCGATTTGCTTCTGTTCGGTGGAGTAACGTGGCCTGGAGCGGCGATAGCCCGCCGGCAAATCGCCAACCTCAACGAACGCACGGTACCACCGTGCCAAGTTCTTGCGCGAAGGATATCCCAGCTCGCGAATAGTTGCCGCTGCGCTCCTGCCGTACTTGATGTAGAGCTGAACCGCTCGAACGCGGTCTTCGTATGAATACATGAACTACCTCCAAGGTAGTCCAAGATTTTGT
>NZ_JAAGPP010000350.1:0-1509 GCF_017104975.1 Burkholderia sp. Ac-20344 | reverse complement strand
CGCCGCGCACGTCACCGCAACCGCCAGCGCGAGTGTCGCGCCGACGCGCTGCGCCGGCCGCATGGCCCGTCGCTTCGCCATTGCCCGCGCCATCCGTTACATCCCCCGTCGACGCGCGGCGATTCTCTGCAGCACGCTGAACACGCCGAGCGCGAGCAGCAGCCCCGCGACGACGCCGACCGCGCCGAGCACGACCGGATGCCGCGCCGCTTGCGTCCACACGCGCGCATACCACGGCACGAAGCCGACCACGTAAGGCTCGCCGACGCGCACGCTGTCGACCTGCCCCGGCCGCACCAGCGCGAGGTCGCCCTGCAGCTGCGACACGAGCCCGGCGTTCTCGAATACGTCGAGCAGATCGCCGAGGCGCGGCGGGTCGGTCGCCGTCAGCGCGACGACGCTGCGCCCCCGGCTGCCCGGCAGCTCGAACCCGGCGAGCGCCGCGAGCGAGCCCGTCTGCTCGATATGCGCGCCGCCTTCGGCCAGGCCGACGCCGTTGCGCCAGCGTTCCTTCACCGAGAACGCGATGCGCGCGGCGCCTCCGCCTCCCGCGCCGCCCTGCTCGCCGATCACGAGCGGCAGCGCCGAGCGCCAGTGCGCGAGCAGCGGCGACGCGGGCGAGCCGTCGATCACGAGCAGATCCTTGCTGCCCGACAGCGCGGCGACGTCGCCGGGCCGCGCGACCTGCACGCGCAGGGCCGGGAAGCCGGTCCATTCGCCCATGTGGCCGAGCATCGTCAGGTAGGCCTCGAGTTCCTGCGGCGACGGCCGGTCAGGCATCACGACGGCCGTCTGCGACAGGTCGGCGAAGCGCGTGAACGGGAAGCCGCTGTTCGCGAAGAACGCGAGGTTCGGCAATTGCGCGTAATGGACGAAGTGCGAGAAGTCGATCGTCGAATCGGGATCGATCGCCGCACGCTGCGGCTCGGTCGCCGTGCTCGAGCACAGGCCCGTCTTCTGCGAATCGAGCGTGAAGCGGAACTGCAGCTGGTTGCCGCTGCCGACCCGGAACGCGGGGATGTCGACGTCGCTCGTCACGCGCCCTTCGGGCACCGACAGCAGCGGCAGCTGCATCCGGCCGCGCGCGTCCTCGGCATGGGCCGGCCCGAGCCGGTACGACTTCACGAGCTGGTCGTTGATCTCGACGGCGAGCGTCGAGTTGTCCTGCACGGTCGGCGCCGTGTAGCGGTAGCGCAGCGTGATCGGCACGCCCGCGCCGTTCCACGAATGCAGATCGGCCGGCACGCGCAGGTTCAGGCGGATCGCGTCGGGCGACGTGCCGCGCGCTTCCAGCTCGCGCGTATCGGATACGAGCTCGCGGAACGCGATCGGACGGTTCACGGGCAGCCAGCGCGGCGCGTCGTAAGGCTTGCGCGGCGCGCCCAGATCGACGTGCGCGACGGTTGCCGCCGGCCCCGACAGCGCCACGCGGCCCAGCACGAGCGTCGCGACCGCATCGTCGACCTCGGCCGCCGTGCGGCCCGTGACGACGAGCAGCTTGCGCCCCGG
>NZ_JAAGPP010000349.1:0-1418 GCF_017104975.1 Burkholderia sp. Ac-20344 | reverse complement strand
CCCGCGGGCACGGCCGCGAGCACCGGCGCCGGTGCAGCGCCGGATGCCGCAGCGGCGGCCGGCACGGCAGGCAGCGGCGCGGCCGACAGCGCGGCTGCATGAAAAGCGCCGGTCATGGCGACCGACAGGACGAACAGCGACACGGCCGGCTTCATGCGCCGCTCCGTTTCGTCATGATCGTCCGGTTCTCCGTCGCATCGAAACCGACGCGCGCAAAGCAGCTATGCCCGTGAGTGAACATCCCCACTGCTTCCCCTCATATCAAACGAACTGATCTGGTTCATTTATCGAAACGATGCGGCAATTTCCCGAATCCCCCGTCATCGCGATGCGCGCGCCTGGCACCGGCACACGCCCATTCGTCACACTATCTCAAAAACAAGACAAATCTCACCCCGATTCGCGACGATGAAGCGAAAAAAACCTCAATCCGGTCGGAACTGCTGCGCGAGAGGGACGAATGGTAAGAATTGCGCCGTTGTCGGCCGACGGGCCGGACGGCATACTGCCGGCGCGGTTCGGCTGGCCGGCGGCGGTCCGTTGCAGACCGCCCCCGAAACGCGCTGCCGCGGGGCGGCGCGTATGCTACCGCAATCTCGCGCCGCCGGACGTGCTTTCTTTCACGGAAAACTGACTTGAATCAAATCGTCGACACTGCCACTCCGTCCCCCGATACGCTGCTGCGCATCATCGCCGCGCAGACCGAGATCGCGAAGCTCGGCCTCGACCTCGGCAGCGTGATGGCATAGGGCCTGTTCCCGCTAATAACGGGCTTGCGCTGGCCCCCAGAAGGGCCGAGCGCAAGGATTGCGACGAAGCGAATACTCGACGTATTCGCGGTGATCCTGCCGAACCTCGGCAACCGCGACGATGCGCATGCGCAAAGCACGCGGCTCGCACGTCAGGTCGGCGCACCGTTCGAATTCGAGGGACGCCCGCTGCGGCTCGGCGTCAGCGTCGGGATCGCGCTGCTGCCCGACGACGGCACCGACATGAACGCGTTGATCGAGCGTGCGGACCAGGCGATGTATGAAGTGAAGCGCACGCGGTCGCAGCGGGCGGCGCACGCATGACGCGCACGCGAAGGCCGCTTCCTTGACGCACCGGCGGGCGGCGCGACACCCTCCGCGACCCGCGGCGGGCTTGAACGGGCGCTAGCCGATCTGCGGAACGGCGACCGCGAGCCCGACCACGAGCCACTGCACGATCGCGACGAGCACACCGGCGCGGCACAGCCCGACCGCGCCGCGCACGCGTGCGTCGAGCGCGCGTCCGGCCTTCGACGCGTCGATCCAGCCGAGATCGGCGAGTGCGCGGTCGAGCGCCGCGAGCCCGTCGTCAACCGAAGCCTCGCGCTCTGCCGCACGTGCGAGCGCGGCAAACAGCCGACGGTCGATCTCGATCCGCACCGCGTACCA
>NZ_JAAGPP010000348.1:0-1687 GCF_017104975.1 Burkholderia sp. Ac-20344 | reverse complement strand
TTGTGGTAGCTTTTTAGAAATGTCGTGTTCTAGCCATTTAGAAATGTCGCGTTTGGACCTCGGTAAGCTTGCCGGCTCCCCGTCAGATCATGGAGCCGGCGATGCACCGAACAGCACTGGTGACATTGAACATGCGAGAACTCGACCGTCTGAAGGTAATCGAGGCTGTTGTGGACACGGGCTTGAAGCCCGGACGTGCGGCCGAACGGCTGGGCCTGACGGTACGGCAGATCGAACGGCTCGTGATTCGGTACCGGGAATCCGGAGCGGCCGGACTGACGTCGCGCAAACGTGGTCGTCCAGGGAACCGGCGATTGGACGAGGAACTGGCTCGGCGAGCGCTGACGATCATCCGCGATCGCTACGCGGATTTTGGCCCGACGTTGGCCTGCGAGAAGCTTTCCGAGTGCCATGGCATCCAGTTGGCCAAGGAAACGGTACGGCGGCTGATGACGGATGCTGGTTTGTGGGTGCCACGCAGGCAACGACCGCCGAAGGTCTATCAGCCACGAGCGCGGCGTGCCTGCCTGGGCGAACTAATCCAGATCGACGGCAGCGATCATCGGTGGTTCGAGGAACGGGCGCCGGCCTGCACGTTGCTGGTGTACGTCGACGATGCGACGAGCCGGTTGATGATGCTGCACTTCACGCAGACCGAATCGACCTTCAGCTACTTCGAGGCGACGCGAGCGTATATCGAGTGCCATGGCAAACCGGGGGCGTTCTATAGCGACAAGTACAGCGTGTTCCGCAATACAACGCCGGGCAAGACTGGCAATCGGGTGACGCACTTCGGCCGCGCGATGTACGAGTTGAACATCGACACGTTTTGCGCAAACAGCAGTCCGGCCAAGGGGCGAGTCGAGCGAGCACATCTGACGTTGCAGGATCGCCTGGTCAAGGAGATGCGGCTGCGCGGGATCAACACGGTGGCCGCCGCCAACGCTTACGCGCCCTCCTTCACGGCTGCTTACAACGCACGTTTTGCGAAGCCGCCGAAGAGCGACTTCAATGCACACCGACCGCTGCGCGCCGATGAGAATCTCGACTTGGTGCTGACGTGGCGCGAGCCTCGGAAAGTCACGAAGTCGCTCACGGTGCAGTACGACCGAGTGATGTATTTGCTGGACGATACGCCGGAGAATCGGAAGCTGATCGATCGAACGATCGAGGTTTGGGAGTACCCGGACGGGCGCATCGAACTCCGAACAGAGGGTCGCGTGTTGCCCTGCAGACAGTACGACCGGCTGGCCGAGATCGATCAAGCCGCTGTAGTCGAACACAAGCGCCTGAGTCACGTGCTCCAGGTTGCGCAGGCGATCCAGGCGCAGCGTGATAACAGCCGAATCGGTAAGGCTCCATCCCGAACGAATCGGGGCGACTCATCCAAGACGAATCGCAACACCTCCGGGCCGGATAAAAAGAAGCAGCGTGAATTCACGCAGGCCGATGTAGAGAAAGTGATCGTGGATCTCGCCGAACGCAGACAGGCACAACAGCCCACGCGCAAACCTGGCCGTCGGTCTGCAAGGAGCAGCGACGCAAGCGTAAGCACCCTGCCCGTTCAGGACCAGCTCTTCGACACTGCGTGATCTGAAGCCCATGAGAAACAAATCCTGAACCCCTGAAAACACGACATTTCTATTTAGCTGGCGCCACGACATCTTGAAATGGCTACGACATGGGT
>NZ_JAAGPP010000346.1:0-1414 GCF_017104975.1 Burkholderia sp. Ac-20344 | reverse complement strand
GGTCGCGCCGCCGCCGGCGGGCGCCGACACGGTGCCGGTCAGCAGGCTGTCGAGGCGGCTCGCCAGCAGCGCGGCCGCAACGGAGTCGATACCGGTCATGATCGGAGCCTGCTCACTCAGCCACCTCGTTGCGAATCCGGGAACGGCACGCCGGCGCCGCTCGCGGGAACTGCGCGCCTGCCGCAACGGGCTCGTGCGCCCCGCGTCCGTTTCCCCGGAAACGGGCCCTACCCGCGCGCGCGGTAGAGATCGGTCAATACCTTGGTCGAGCGCCGCGCCTCGAACAGCGCGGACAGCCGCGCGACGTCCGGGCTCGCGAGATCGCGGATCGCGGCGTCGTCCGCCAGGATGCGGCGGATCAGGTCGAGCTTGCGGCCGAGATCCGATTCGTCGAGCACGACGCCCGGATCGGCCTCCTTCAGCCCGTCGACAAGCTGCATGAATTCGGCCTGCAACCCCGGCAACGCGCTCCAGTCGGCGCTGCGCGCTGCGCACAGCATCCGTCCCGACACGGCGGCGAGCGCCTCGTAACGTTCGAAGTATTCGGCCTTGCGATTCATCTCGATGCTTCCACTGCCTGTTGCGCGGCCATCCGCGCGACTTCCGGGGCAATCCCCGTCCATGCTTCCTCGAGCGTCGCGAGCAGCCCGTCGACCTCGACCAGCATCGCGTCGCTCGCCTGCGCATTCGCTTCGAGCAGGCGCCGGCTGATATACGCATACAGCGCATCCAGCCGCTCCGCGATCTCGCCGCCCGCGTCGCGGTTCAGCGACGCCTTCAGCCCGCTGTCGACGATCCGGATCGCCTTGCCGATCGCTTCGCCGCGCGCGGACACATTGCCCTGCTGCAAATGCATGCGCGCCAGCGCAACCGCCTGCCGCGCGCCCTGGTACAGCATCGCGATCAACCGGTGCGGGGAGGCGCCCATCACCCCCGTCTCGACGCCGACACGCGCGTATGCACTGGCTCCAGCGTGTCCTGGGGAAAACATGCGCTTCTCCTTGTTATGCCTTGGCTATGCGGGAACCGCCGCCGTGCATCGCACGACGCGGCCTTCATCGAAGTTATCGGAAGGGATTTGAAAAGCTTTAGGCAAGCTGGACCTACCGCCGGGCGCAGCAGGGCCGGCCCGGAGGCCTTCCCCGAATAGCCGCCCCCGGATGGCCGTCCCCGGATGGCCGTCCCGTCACACCGACATCTGCATGATGTCGTTGTAAGCGCTCACTAGCTTGTTGCGGACCTGGAGCCCGAACTGGAAGCCGATGTTGGCTTTCTGCATGTCGACCATCACGTCGTTCAGCGACACGTTCGGCGCGCCGACCTCGAACGCCTGCGCCTCGCCGGCCGCGTGCTGCTGGTCGCCGCTGATCTTGTCGAGCGACGCCTTCATCGCGCTCGCGAAGGTGCCGGCCGA
>NZ_JAAGPP010000345.1:0-1699 GCF_017104975.1 Burkholderia sp. Ac-20344 | reverse complement strand
TGACCTGCCCTGGAATTTTCGGACCATCTGAAAGTTGAGAGAATGGCTTCCAACGGAGAAAAGGAAGTCATGAAGAAGAGCCGGTTTACCGACGAACAGATGGTCACGATTCTGCGCGAGGCGGACAAGGCGCCGGTCGCGGAGGTCGCGAAGAAGCATGGGATCAGCGAGCAAACGATCTACAACTGGCGCCAGCACTTCGGCGGGTTGGAGGCAGCCGACGTCAAGCGGCTCAGGCAACTCGAGCAGGAGAACGCACGGCTGAAGAAGATGCTGGCGGAACGCGATCTCGAGCTGGACGTGATGAAAGAGATCAACGCAAAAAATGTATGGTCCGCCCCGGCTTTGCAAGCGGGCGTTCTCCGACGAGACAGTTTGCGTAAATGTATCCGGCCTCTCGCGAGTCAGCCGCTTTTGGCGGCAAGGCCATGATGGGATATGCGCGCTCAGTTCCCAATAAGTGGACTGACCTCGAAGGCCGTTTTTTTGTCCCGGGTTTACCGAACGCCGGTGCGCTGTTTCGTCATCAATTGCACGTCTGCAAACCTTGACGGGTGATCGGCAGCCTACTGTGCTTGCGGCTGCCGAAGATAAAACGTTCCTCGTCGCGTGAGGATGGTCCACGCGATACGCGCGAGCTTGTTGGCCAGTGCGACGATGACCTTGTTGCGGTGTATGCCCTTCGCCTCCATCTGCGAAATCCAGAGCCCGAGATGATCCTTGGTCCGATCGAGATGCAGGACGCACGCTCGGGCACCGTGGATCAACAGCTTGCGGAGATATGGATTGCCTCGCTTGGTGATGCCGAGCAGGTGCTGCTTGCCTCCGGTGGAGAATTCGCCGGGAACAAGGCCTAGCCAGGCAGCGAAATGGCGGCCGGATTTAAACTGCGTACCGGTACCTGCGAAGGCAGTAATCGCGGTTGCGGTCAGATGCGCGATACCCGGTACCGAGATCAGTCGTGTGGCGACATCGTCGGCCCCTGCGATTGCTTCGATCTGGCGGCGTAATTGCAAAAGGCGTGCCTCAATGGAGCGGTATTCCTGCCACTGCTCCTGCAACAGCTCACGCATCGCAGGCGTTAGACCGTTGCCGTCGTTGGCGAGGATGCTTGGCATATCGCGAACAAAGTAAGCGGGGCCAGCTCCGATAGTCAGGCCGTACTCAAGCAAAAATGCACGAGCCTGATTGACGATGGCTGTCTTGCTGGAAACCAGTCTTTGCCGAACTCGATGTAGTGCCTGCAGATCGAGTTGTGCTTCCGTCTTCGGCTGCGTGAAGCGCATGGTGGGACGAGAAATCGCCTCGGCAATTGCCTCTGCGTCGACGATATCGGTCTTGTTCGACTTAACAAACGGTTTGACGAACTGAGCCGGCACGATACGGACCTGATGTCCCTGACCAATCGCTTTGCGAGCGAGCCAGTTGCTACCAGGGCACGCCTCCATCCCGATGATCGTTGGTGACGCACGCGCCAGGAACTCGAGCAGTCGCTCACGCGTAAATCGGTTCCGGAACACCGGTTTGCCCTTGGCGTCGAGTCCGACGACGTGGAATACGGACTTCCCGATATCGATGCCCATGCGGGCAATCGCAGGAGAGCACTGCTGGCTCATGGCACACCTCCGAGGACGGAAACAGGCGTCGGCCCAGATTACGCGATTACGGGAGGGGCGGACCATCCTATTAGTGGTGAGCG
>NZ_JAAGPP010000344.1:0-1838 GCF_017104975.1 Burkholderia sp. Ac-20344 | reverse complement strand
TCGCCATGTCAGACCGCCCAGCACGAACAGCCGAACGCGCCCCAGAAGCCCTTCGCGTCCGATGTCGGCAACGCACGGCCCCACGCGCCTGCATGCGCATGACCGTGCACGCCGCATGCGCTCGCGCAGCCGCACATCGCGGCGGCCGCCGCACGCTGCAGCGGCGCGCCGTTGCGCTGCGTCGCACCCCAGCCGCCATAGCCGCCGTACTCGCGCACCGGCGACCAGTCGGGCATCGCGGGCGGAATCGGCGCGTCGTGCGACGCGAACGGCCCCGCGCCCCACACGATCCGGCCGCCGACCACCGTCAGCAATGCCGTCGTATCGACGATATCGTCCTCCGCGCACGTGAAGAAATCGCGATCCGGGACCATCAGGTCGGCGAGCTGGCCAACCGCGATGCGCCCTTTCTTCCCTTCCTCGTTCGAGAACCACGTCACGTACTCGGTCCACATGCGCAGCGCGGTCTCGCGATCGAGCAGGTTGCGCTGCGGATACAAGCGCATCCCGCCGACCGTCTTGCCCGTCACGAGCCACGCGAGCGACACCCACGGGTTGTACGACGCCACGCGCGTCGCGTCGGTGCCGGCCGACACCTTGATGCCTTTCGACAGCATCTTCGCGACCGGCGGCGTCGCTTCGGCCGCCTGCGCGCCGTAGCGCTCGACGAAGTATTCGCCCTGGTACGCCATCCGGTGCTGCACCGCGATGCCGCCGCCGAGCGCGGCGATCCGGTCCATCGATTGCTCGGAGATCGTTTCCGCGTGATCGAAGAACCAGTTCAGCCCTTCGAGCGGGATATCCGCGTTGACCTTCTCGAACACGTCGAGCGCGCGGCTGATCGTTTCATCGTAGGTCGCATGCATGCGCCACGGCCAGCGGTTCTGCGCGAGCACGCGCACGACGCCTTCGAGATCGTCCTCCATCTGCGCCGGCAGGTCCGGGCGCGCAACGCGGAAATCCTCGAAATCGGCCGCCGAAAACACCAGCATCTCGCCCGCGCCGTTGTGGCGGAAGTAGTCGGTGCCATCGTGGTACTTGACGCTCTTCGTCCAGTTCACGAAGTCTTCCTTCTCCGCATTCGGCTTCTGCGTGAACAGGTTGTACGCGATGCGGATCGTCATCTCGCCCGCGTCGTGCAGCTTGCGGATCACCTCGTAATCGTCGGGATAATTCTGCGACCCGCCGCCCGCATCGATCACGCCCGTCACGCCGAGCCGGTTCAGATCGCGCATGAAGTGGCGCGTCGAGTTGTACTGGTACTCGAACGGCAGCTTCGGGCCTTTCGCAAGCGTCGCGTAAAGGATCGTCGCATTCGGATTCGCGAGCAGCAGGCCCGTCGGGTTGCCCGCTTCGTCGCGCAGGATCGTGCCGCCCGGCGGCTCCGGCGTGTCCTTCGTGTAGCCGACCACCCGCAACGCGGCCGCGTTCAGCAGCGCGCGGTCGTACAGGTGCAGGATGAATACCGGCGTATCGGGCGCGGCTGCGTTGAGCTCGTCGATCGTCGGCAGGCGCTTCTCGGCGAACTGATGTTCGGTGAAGCCGCCGACCACGCGCACCCATTGCGGCGCCGGCGTGATCGCGACCTGCTGCTTGAGCATCTCCATCGCGACCGCGAGCGAGCGCACGCCGTCCCAGCGCAGCTCCATGTTGTAGTTCAGGCCGCCGCGAATCACGTGGCAGTGGTTGTCGGTCAGGCCCGGCAGCGCGGTGCGGCCGCCGAGGTCGATCACCTTCGTCGCACGGCCCGCGAGCGGCATCACGTCCGCGTCGCTGCCGACCGCGACGAAGCGGCCTTCCTTGATCGCCACGGCAGCGGCGACGGGGTTCGCGCGGTC
>NZ_JAAGPP010000343.1:0-1872 GCF_017104975.1 Burkholderia sp. Ac-20344 | reverse complement strand
GCGACTTGATACCAATTCCGCCGGCAAGATACTCGTCAACGATGCGTTGCTTGAACTGCTCGTTGTACTTCGTCATGAAAAACACCCCAAAGGTTGGACGGGTGTCCAACTTTTGGGGTGCAGTTCAGGAGGCGCCTTGGTTGTCGTCTGGATCGGGCATTCACCCGATGCAATTGCTAGATGCGAAACGAGCCACGGCGCAACAGAGGGCGTCCGTGGTGGTGCAGCGAGATCGTGGTGTTTCGAATCGTCATGCGCCGCATCATGGCATACCCTGATCCGGATGAAAAGCGGCGGCACCGCGCGCGCCGGATTCGATTGGGTTGCGAAGCCGGAAAAACGACCATTACGTCTGACGATAAGCGGTGGAAAACGGGATATTTCGGTCAAACGCGAACGAGTGATTCAAACGATGGCGTCGATTGACTAAGATGCGCAGAAGACGTTAGACAAAAACGCACGGCGCGGGGTGGCCAGATGCAAATGAACGGGTTGATTCCATCGGCATGGATCGATGACGTCTACGCTGCGGCGCTGGGCGATCAACGATGGGAAACGGTGCTGGACGGGCTGCGATCGTGGGTCGGCGTGCGCATGGTCACGCTGCTGTCGTTCGACGACGCGGCGAGGGTGCCGGCGATCGAGCAGGCGGCGGGCGACGACGCGTCATGGGTCGCCGCGTGCTACCACACCTACAACACCGAGTTCTACCGGTACGACCCGGTCGTGCCGGTTGCCGCCAACTGGCCGGCGGGCCGCTGGTTCGAGGACGTCAAGCACCTGTCTGCGCACCAGCGCGCGCACAGCGTGTTCTACCAGGAATTCCTTCACCCTTACGGGCTCGGCAGCATCTCGGGCCTGTACATCCATCGCAGCGAGGGCTCCGGCGCATTCCTCAGCGTCCAGGGCGGCCCCGAATCGCAAGGGCTTTCCGACGATCAGCGCCACGCGATCGAAAACATGGGGATGCACATCAGCCGCGCGCTGCAGATCCAGGCGCGGATCGGCGAGCTCGAAGCGCGCGTGGCCGCGGCCGAATCGGCGCTCGATGCGATTCCGGTGCCGGTGTTCCTGCTCGGCGCGCAGCGCGAGTTGCGCTACACGAATCGCGCGGCCGATCAACTGATCGCGGCGGAACCGGCGCTGCGGGTCGTGAACGGGCGATTCGCGCCGGAAGGCTGCGTCGACGATGCGCAATGGCGGCACGCGTACGCGCGCGGCGGGCTGCTGTTGCGGCGCGCCACGGGCGAACCGCTGCCGCTGGCGCTGATGCCGGTGCCCGAGCAGTCGCGGCTGACGCGCGAGCGGCCGGGCGTCGCGACGCTGATGACGGCCGCCGACCTGCGTTCGCCGTCGGCCCGCGCGCAGCGGCTGCGCGTGTTCTACGGACTGTCGTCGGCGGAGGCCGACCTCGCCGTGCTGCTGTGCTGCGACGGGCTGTCGCCGCAGGAATGCGCTACGTTGCGCAGCGTGTCGATCGGCACGATCCGCACGCAGATCAAGTCGATCTACGCGAAGACGGCCGTGGCGCGCGCGGCGCAACTGACGTCGCTGGTCATGCAGACCTGACGGCGCGGGGCAGGCGTGGGCGTAGGGCGCCAGAGTATCGGCAACAGTGTGCGCAGAAAATCAGCGACTTACGTCCAGTCGCGCCACCGGTGCCGGGGCGGTGCGTCGGAGCTTGTGCGATTGGTTTACTGCGGCGCCAACGTAGTGGCATTTCGTTGTGCCCGGTTGACTGCGGCCGACCCGGAGCAGCCGTCGGGCTATCCCGGAAGCAGCCGTTCGCGGGACGCAGAGCAGCGACAGGAGCAATCGTGGCTCCCCTTTCTTACGAGCTGCTCGTTCCTCCATTCAGCTGGCTCAAAGAAC
>NZ_JAAGPP010000342.1:0-1940 GCF_017104975.1 Burkholderia sp. Ac-20344 | reverse complement strand
GTGGCTCGACGCGCAGAATCCTGCAAGCCTCGCCCAGAAAGCCCACGACGCGGAGGGCGTGTTCCGCAAGACGGGCATCACGTTCGCCGTCTACGGCGACGCGGAGGCCGCCGAGCGGCTGATTCCGTTCGATATCGTCCCGCGCATCATCTCGGGCGCGGAATGGAGCCGGCTGTCGCTCGGCATCGAGCAGCGCGTGATGGCGCTCAACGCGTTCCTCGACGACATCTACCATCGCCAGGAAATCGTGCGCGCCGGCATCGTGCCGAAGCACCTGATCGCGCACAACGAAGCGTTCATCCCGGAGATGATCGACTTCCGGCCGCCGGGAAACGTCTACACGCATATCATCGGCGTCGACATCGTGCGCACCGGCGAGAACGAGTTCTACGTGCTGGAGGACAACGCGCGCACGCCGTCCGGCGTGTCGTACATGCTGGAAAACCGCGAGACGATGATGCAGCTCTTCCCGGAGCTGTTCCAGCAGGTGAAGGTGCGCCCGGTCGAGACCTATCCGCAGATGCTGCGCCAGTCGCTCGCGGCCGTGTGCCCGCCGGGCGGCAACGCCGACAACCCGACCGTCGCCGTGCTCACGCCCGGCATCCACAATTCCGCGTATTACGAGCATTCGTTCCTCGCCGACCAGATGGGCGTGCACCTCGTCGAGGGCAGCGACCTGCAGGTGATCGACGGCCGCGTCGCGATGCGCACGACCGAAGGCTTCCAGCCGATCGACGTGCTGTACCGCCGCGTCGACGACGCGTTCCTCGATCCGCTCACGTTCCGCCCCGATTCGGTGCTGGGCGTCGCGGGGATCATGGACGTCTACCGCGCGGGCAACATCACGATCGCGAACGCACCGGGCACGGGCATCGCCGACGACAAGGCGATCTACTCGTACATGCCGGAGATCGTCGAGTTCTACACGGGCCGCAAGGCGCTGCTGGAGAACGTGCCGACCTGGCGCTGCGGCGAGGCCGACAGCCTGAAATACGTGCTCGACCATCTCGACGAACTGGTCGTGAAGGAAGTGCACGGCTCGGGCGGCTACGGGATGCTGGTCGGGCCGTGCGCGTCGAAGGCCGAGCTCGAGGCATTTGCCGCGAAGCTGCGCGCGCGCCCCGCGAACTACATTGCGCAGCCGACGCTCGCGCTGTCCACGACGCCGATCCTGACCGAAGCCGGCCTCGCGCCGCGCCACGTCGACCTGCGGCCGTTCGTGCTGGTGTCGGACCGGATCCGCATCACGCCGGGCGGGCTCACGCGCGTCGCGCTGCAGGAGGGATCGCTGGTCGTCAACTCGAGCCAGGGCGGCGGCACCAAGGACACCTGGGTGCTGGCCGACTGAGCCGGACGCGACCGCGTGCGCCGGAGCCGGCGCGCGAACCGAACGAAGACGGAGTGGACACGAGATGCTTCTGGGACGAACTGCAAGCGGTCTTTACTGGATGTACCGCTATATCGAGCGCGCGGAGAACATCGCGCGCATCGTCGACGCCGGGCTGCGGATGGCGCTCACGCGCACGTCCGACGCGCCGGCCGAATGGTCGTCGGTGCTGGTCAGCTCGGGCACGGACGACGGCTACCGGCAGAAATACGACGCGTATGCGGCCGATACCGTGACCGACTACCTGCTGCGCGACCGCGACAACCCGTCGAGCGTGCTGTCGTGCATCGAGGCGGCGCGCTCGAACGCGCGGATGGTGCGCACGGCGCTCACGCGCGAGGCGTGGGAGAGCGTGAACGGCGCGTGGCTGGCGCTGCGCCGTGCGCTTGCGCAGCCGGTGCCGGAGAGCGCGCTGCCGGCCGTGCTCGACGAGGTGAAGCGCGAGACCGCGCTGATCCTCGGCAGCTTCTACAGCACGATGCTGCGCAACGAGATCTTCGATTTCGCGCAGATCGGCGCGTTCATCGAGCGGGCCGACAACACCGCGCGGATC
>NZ_JAAGPP010000031.1:0-243 GCF_017104975.1 Burkholderia sp. Ac-20344 | reverse complement strand
AACCATGAGATATTAATCGAGGTAGCACGGGAACACTGGCGACGGTGTTCTAGCATATGTAACTAGACGACATTCTGTAGGACTTACAGTACTTTAAATTAGATATATGTACGGTGAGGATGTACTGGAACGTGATTCTAAATGATGCGTCGGAATTTATACGTGATACTGATGAACATCAGCTTGCTATCATTAAGATCGGCAGTGTCTATTTTTTTGTTTTTTTTTTTTTTAATGATCCCG
>NZ_JAAGPP010000030.1:0-61923 GCF_017104975.1 Burkholderia sp. Ac-20344 | reverse complement strand
GTCGTGTCGATCGCACCCGCGCTCGAACCGCGTGTCGGCGGCGCGGCGCTCGGCGTGCCGAACGTGAATGCGCCGGCACCGGACGGTGCGGCGAAGGCATCGCCGTACTACTTCACCGACGGTTCGTTGCAGGGCTGGCAGGCGACGCCGCAGGACATCGTGGTGCCGTCGAACGGCCTCGCATCGCCGGAAGCGTTCGGGCTGCCGGGCGACGACGCATTGCGCGACCTGCTCGCCGTGCATCGCGACGTGCCGGTGTCGCGCGCATCGGGCGCCGACGTGCCGCGTTACTTCATCGACGATGCGCATGCCGCCGAGCCGCAGGGCAACCTGCATCGCGGCGCGCACCCGCCGTTCGACGTGAACGCGATCCGCCGCGATTTCCCGATCCTGCAGGAGCGCGTGAACGGCAAGCAGCTCGTGTGGTTCGACAATGCGGCGACGACGCACAAGCCGCAGGCCGTGATCGATCGGCTCGCGTACTTCTACGCGCACGAGAACTCGAACATCCACCGCGCCGCGCATGCGCTGGCCGGCCGCGCGACGGATGCGTACGAGCATGCGCGGGACACCGTGCGGCGGTTCATCGGCGCATCGTCGTCCGACGAGATCGTGTTCGTGCGCGGCACGACCGAGGCGATCAACCTGATCGCGAAGACGTGGGGCGTGCAGAACGTCGGCGAAGGCGACGAGATCGTCGTGTCGCATCTCGAGCATCACGCGAACATCGTGCCGTGGCAGCAGCTTGCCGCGCAGAAGGGCGCGAAGCTGCGCGTGATTCCGGTCGACGATTCGGGGCAGGTGCTGCTCGACGAATACCGGAAGCTGCTCAACGACCGCACGAAGATCGTGTCCGTCACGCAGGTGTCGAACGCGCTCGGCACGGTCGTGCCGGTGAAGGAGATCGTCGAGCTCGCGCATCGTGCCGGCGCGAAGGCGCTCGTCGACGGCGCGCAGTCGATCTCGCACATGCGCGTGGACGTGCAGGCGCTCGATGCGGATTTCTTCGTGTTCTCCGGGCACAAGATCTACGGGCCGACCGGGATCGGCGTCGTGTACGGCAAGCGCGCGATCCTCGACGACATGCCGCCGTGGCAGGGTGGCGGCAACATGATCGCCGACGTGACGTTCGAGCGCACGGTGTTCCAGCCGCCGCCGAACCGGTTCGAGGCCGGCACCGGCAACATCGCGGATGCGGTGGGGCTCGGTGCTGCGCTCGACTACGTGAGCCGGGTCGGCATCGAGAACATCGCGCGCTACGAGCACGACCTGCTCGCGTATGCGACGAGCGTGCTCGCGCCGGTGCCGGGCGTGCGGCTCGTCGGCACCGCGCGCGACAAGGCGAGCGTGCTGTCGTTCGTGCTGAAGGGCTATGAGACCGAGGAAGTCGGGCAGGCGCTGAACGAAGAGGGCATCGCGGTGCGCTCGGGGCATCACTGCGCGCAACCGATCCTGCGGCGCTTCGGGCTCGAGGCCACGGTGCGGCCGTCGCTGGCGTTCTACAACACGTGCGACGAAGTCGATGCGCTGGTGAGTGTCGTGAGAAGGCTGGCGACGCGGCGCTGAGACCTGCAG
This sequence comes from Burkholderia sp. Ac-20344, assembly GCF_017104975.1. NCBI lineage: Bacteria > Pseudomonadati > Pseudomonadota > Betaproteobacteria > Burkholderiales > Burkholderiaceae > Burkholderia > Burkholderia sp. Ac-20344. The sequence goes on along the minus strand of NZ_JAAGPP010000030.1, from coordinate 60,348 downwards.
TCTGTGAGAAGGCCGCTTGTGACTCCCGGCAACGGGGTGTCGCAAGCGGCCTCGTTTGCGTGGCGATGCGGGAACGTGGCGCTGCAAAAGTCAGAACCGCACGACCTGTTTCTGCTCGACGTTGAAACCGTCGCGCAGCACGCTTGCCGAATCCGCGAAGTAGCGGCGGGTTTCCGACAGCAGGTCGGTGTTGCCGCGACGGCAGAACACGACTCCCGATCCCTCCTCCGTCAGCAGTTCGTCGATCAGCGATTCGGGTTGCCCGATATCCGCGAGATGGACGTTCTGCACGCCGTGCGCGAGCGCGTCGAGCGCTTCCCGCACGCAGGGCGCCGCAGTGGCAGCCGGATGCTCCGCAAGCCATTGCTCGAGTTCCGTGATGCCGTAGAGCCCGGCGAGCTCGCCGAGTTCGCGCAGCAGCGTGCTTTCGACCATCATCACCAGCGTGACGGCGCCCGTGCGCTGTGCGACGAGGCTGCCGAGCCGTTCCGGCCGAAGCAGGCGATCATGACCTGCGTCGTCCGGCGCGACGGGCATCACGATGGGCACCAGCCCGTTGCCGAGAAACGCGGCCAATGCGGTGCCGTCGAAGTGCGCGATCGCGCTCGTGTTTGCGCGGTCGGATTCGGCGGACGCAACCAGCAGCCCGCCGTCGTGGCCGTCGATACCGAGCGCTTTCGCGCCGTGGCTGCCGATCAGGCGCACCAGTTCGTGGTTGATCCCGGTCATTGCGGTGCGCGCGGCTTCGACGGAATGTGCGCCCGACGCAGCCGGCACGCCCTGGACGACGATCGGGCGAACGCCGGTGAGCGCGAGCAGCGCGATATCCTGCGCGAGGGCCTGGCGAGCGTGCGCATCGTGCGCAGCACCGCCGTCGACGATGACGACGGTCTGCCCGTGCAAGGCCTGCATGAACGGCAGCGAGCGTGCCAGTCCGGCCACGCGGTGCGACGTAAGGGTAGGACTTTCAGGGTCTGGGAACATGGGAGTCCGGATGGATGAAGGGCGTGCCTGTCGCCGCAAGGCGCGGCATCAGTGCGTGCGTTGCATCAGCTGGTGAATCTCGTCGGGCGTCAGCGCGTCGCGCGACGCCTGCCGGAACGGGCGGTCGCTGAAGCACCGCGCCGCGTCGGCGAGCAGTTCGAGATGCGCGCGATCGTCCTCTTTCGGCAGGACCAGCACGATGAATTCGCGTACGGGCTTGCGGTCCGGCGCATTGAACGTGAACGGATACTGCGCGCGCACGAACAGCGCAATGGCCGAGCGTAGACCGTCGACCAGTGCATGCGGAATCGCGACGCCCTGGCCGAGGCCGGTCGAGCCGAGTTGTTCGCGCCTGATCAGTTCGGTTCTGATGTGTTCCGCGGCCACACCGCTGTTGCGCTCGATGTAGCGCGCGGCGAGGTCGAACAACTGGATCGCGCTTTCGACCGGCACGTCGAGCAGGATGTTGTCCGGCGGACAGGCGTCGGCCAGCCGGGCCGCGGCGGGCGTGCCGCCGCGTCGGCTGGTAGTCTCGGGTTGGCCGCCGATCGCGGCCTGCTGGGTTTGCATGCGGATCTCTCCGTGTCGGGATGACAGGGAAATCCTAGACAAAAGCGCGTAAAGACGGTGTCAGATACGCGGGGGGCCGGCATTAAAATCGTGTATCGATTGCGTCGCGGCGTGCGCGACGCGCGCGGTACGCACGCCTTCAGGTCCCCGACAGCACGAACGGCAGCGTCGTCAGCAGAAACACCGAAATGCCGACGACCGGCGCGCCGAACGCGATCGCCGCGAATGCCACCGCGGCGCTGGTCAGCACGAGCGTTCTCGATACCCGGCGATGCCGGTCGTGTGCTGCGGCCCTGTCATCGCGGAGGGCATCGGTCCGCGCGCCGATCACGTGTTTCCAGAATGTCAGGCCAAGCATGATTGCTCCTGTAGAAAGATGACCGAAACGGGGGCGCGCAACGCGCCCTGCAAGCGGGTCAGCAGCGCTCGAGCTTGAGCACGCGCGAGATCTGCCCGGGCGTGAAGCTGCTGTTGCGCACGTATGGCGCGCAGTCGAGCGGTGCGGTGAGCGATTCACGGACGACGTACTGGCCGGCGAAGCGGTACGCGTCCGTTGCCATTCGGATGAACACGGGAATCGCATCGCGTTGCGCGGCGAGCGTCCTGCCGGCCGCTCGCGCGGACGCGCTGCCGTTGCAGAGGATCACGTCGGGCGCATGCGGGTTGAGGTCCGTGCGCAGGCAGGCGGCGACGACCTTGCCGTTCTTCGTCGGCAGGAACGCCTGCTTGCTGCCGCCGCACGCGGTGTGGATGAATTCGCGGGTGTACTGCTTGTCGATCTCGAACATGACCGGGCTCCGGTATCGGAAACTTCCGTTGGTTAAATCAGGTGTGCAAAGTAATGCGACCGGATCGACATGCCGGGAAAGGGCACGCGATCGATCGTTGCCGGGGAGGCGGATCGATGGCGCGTCGTGGTACGGGATTTTCCGCGCGAACACGCTTGCCTCGCGCGATGCGCGGCTAACGCATTCAAGCGTGCACGGGAATGACTACGGCGCGCACCGTCCGCCTGCTGGCAGGACGGCGGCTCGGGAAAAGAGAGACGCAGGCGTCCTGCCTGTCAGGCAGAAAAGCAACTCGGAGGGCGAGGACTTCGGATGCGCATGTGCATACTCGGTGAGGGATTGCGAACACATTCTAGTGAACGCATGCGCGGCCGCAAGTAAAAAGGTCGTAAAGGTTGCGGCGCCCACGCGGGAGGGCGCACAAAACAAAAAACGCGCGACGACGATCGTCGCCACGCGTTTCCTGTTGATTCAGGACAGCACCCATGCCGGCGAACCGGCATGGGCGCCACACCGTCAGAAATCGAACCCGGGTCCGCCCGCACCCGGGCCGCCCGGCGCCACCGCCGGCGCCGCATCCTTCGGCGCTTCGAACACGGTCGCATCGGTCGTCAGCAGCAGCCCCGCGACCGACGCCGCGTTCTGCAGTGCCGTCCGCGTGACCTTGGTCGGATCGAGCACGCCCGATTCGACGAGGTCGCCGTATTCGCCCGTCTGCGCGTTGTACCCGAAGTTGCCCGAGCCTTCGGCCACCTTCGCGACGACGACGCTCGCTTCCTCGCCCGCATTCGTGACGATCTGGCGCAGCGGTTCCTCGAGCGCGCGCAGCACGATCTTGATGCCCGCGGTCTGGTCGGCATTCGCGCCCTGCAGTGCGCGGATCGCCTGCCGCACGCGGATCAGCGCGACGCCGCCGCCCGGCACGATGCCTTCCTCGACGGCCGCACGCGTCGCATGCAGCGCATCGTCGACGCGGTCCTTCTTCTCCTTCACTTCGATCTCGGTGGCGCCGCCGACCTTGATCACCGCGACGCCGCCCGCGAGCTTCGCGACGCGTTCCTGCAGCTTTTCACGGTCGTAGTCCGACGTCGCTTCCTCGATCTGCACGCGGATCTGCTTCACGCGCGCTTCGATGTTCTTCGCATCGCCCGCGCCGTCGATCACGGTCGTGTTTTCCTTGCCGACCTCGATGCGCTTCGCCTGGCCGAGTTCGGCGAGCGTCGCCTTCTCGAGCGTCAGGCCCGTTTCCTCGGCGATCACCTGCCCGCCGGTGAGGATCGCGATGTCCTCGAGCAGCGCCTTGCGGCGGTCGCCGAAGCCCGGCGCCTTCACGGCCACCGTCTTCAGGATCCCGCGGATGTTGTTCACGACGAGCGTCGCGAGCGCTTCGCCTTCGACATCTTCCGCGATGATCAGCAGCGGACGGCCCGATTTCGCGACCTGTTCGAGCACCGGCAGCAGGTCGCGGATGTTCGAGATCTTCTTGTCGTGCAGCAGGATGTACGGGCTTTCGATCTCGGCGATCTGCTTGTCGGGATTGTTGATGAAGTACGGCGACAGGTAGCCGCGATCGAACTGCAGCCCCTCGACGACATCGAGCTCGTCCGCGAGCGACTTGCCGTCCTCGACGGTGATCACGCCTTCCTTGCCGACGCGGTCGATCGCTTCCGCGATGCGCTGGCCGATCGACTCCTCGCCGTTCGCGGAGATCGTCGCGACCTGCGCGATTTCCTTGCTCGTGGTGGTCGGCCGGCTGATCTTCTTCAGCTCGTCGACGGCCGTTGCGACGGCCTTGTCGATGCCGCGCTTCAGGTCGAGCGGATTGAGCCCGGCTGCTACGTATTTCTGGCCTTCGCGAACGATCGCCTGCGCGAGCACGGTGGCCGTCGTGGTGCCGTCGCCGGCGGCGTCGCTGGTGCGCGACGCGACTTCCTTCACGAGCTGCGCGCCGATGTTCTGCAGCTTGTCCGCGAGTTCGATTTCCTTCGCGACCGACACGCCGTCCTTCGTGACGACCGGGGCGCCGAAGCTGCGTTCGAGCACGACGTTGCGGCCCTTCGGCCCGAGCGTGACCTTCACCGCGTTCGCGAGAATGTTCACACCTTCCGTCAGCTTGGCCCGTGCGACGTCGCTGAAAATGATTTCCTTCGCTGCCATGATTGCGCTCCGTTATTGATTGACGACCGCGACGATGTCTTCCTCGCGCAGTACGAGAAACTCGTTGCCGTCTACCTTGACGGCCTGACCCGCGTACTTGCCGAACAGCACGCGCTCGCCGACCTGCAGGTCGGGCACGATGCGCTGGCCGTCCGCATCCTTGCGGCCGGGGCCGACGGCGATCACTTCACCCTGGTCGGGCTTTTCCGCGGCGCTGTCGGGGATCACGATGCCCGACGCGGTGGTGGTTTCCTGGTCGAGTCGTTTCACGATCACGCGGTCGTGCAAGGGGCGTAGGCTCATTTGTTCGTCCTGTGCTGTTCTGTCGAGATTGGCTGGCACTCTTTAGCAGAGAGTGCTGACGAGTATAAAAATGCGCGGCGGCGCAATCCAATAACGGATTCGGAAATGCATTTTCACGGAGGAGCTTTGGACGAAGGGCGCATCGTGCCGCGCGTCAGATCAGCAGCGACAGCGTCCTGAACAGCGCGAGATCCGCCTTGCGTGCCGAACGCGCATGGCGACGGATCACGTGCAGCAGGCAGTCGATGAAGCAGCGCGCCGCATCGCTCAGCGTGCTGCTGCGCCGCGTGACGATCCCGAGCTCGCGCGGCTCGAAGGTCTCCTTCAGCGGCAACGCGCGCATCCGTTCGCCGAACGACGGCACGGCCGCGAGAATCGTCGGGCACCACGTGCACATGTCGGCCTGTTCGAGCATCGTCTGCAGCATCGCCACCGACTGCGCGCGCACGATCCGCCGTTCGTCGATTTCAGCGCCGTGGCGCGTGAACAGGTAGTCGACGAGCGCGGCCTGCCCGTCGGCCGCGAAATTCAGCACCCAGTCGTGGTCGACCAGGTCGTGGATCGACCGCGCGTGCTCGCGCGGATGGCCGGCGCGCACCATCACCGAGGTTTCGTAGCGCAGTATCGGCTCGAACGCGAATTCCTGCGTGCCGCCCGGTTGCACGTGCCCGAGCGCGAAGTCCATGCTGCCGTCGCGCAGCAGCGGCTGCGCGACGGCCATCAGCGCTTCGTAGAGTTCGAGGCGCACGTCGGGCATCCGCTCGCGAAAGCGCAGCACCGTTTCCGCGAGGAAGGTCATCGTGAGCCACGGCGTGACGCCGATGCTCAGTCGGCCCTCGACGCGGCCGCGCATGCGTTCGAGGTCGCTCTGCGCGTGTTCGAGCTGCTTCAGCACGAGCTTCGCGTGCGTGAGCAGCGTCTTTCCGTATTCGGTGAAGCCGATCCCCTCCGGCGCGCGGACCAGCAGCGGCAGGCGCTCGCTGGCCTCCAGTTCGCGCAGTGCGCGCGTGACGGCCGCCTGCGACAGCCCGAGCGTGCGCGCCGCGCCGCGGATGCTCCCGGCTTCCGCGCTCGCGACGAGCGCCTGCAACTGATGCAGCTTGATCGTGCTCATGGTGCGATACCTGACAACGAAAGGTTGTCATCATAACGAAACCGAGGCTGTTCGCCGGGATTTTCGCTGCCTACGATGCGGCCACGATCGGTCATTCGGGCGATCGGCAACCGGAGTGCATCGAGGAGAATCGGGGTTGGACCATAAACCTATCCAGCCGGAAATGGCGGCCATCGAGACGGAGATGATTGCGTTGCGCCACCGGCTGCACGCGCATCCGGAGCTCGGCTTCGAGGAACATGCAACGAGCGGCCTCGTGGCCGACGTCCTGACAACGTGGGGTTATCGGGTGACGCGCGGGCTCGGCGGCACGGGCGTGGTCGGCACATTGACGCGCGGCTCCGGGAAACGGCTTGGGCTGCGCGCGGACATGGACGCACTGCCGATCCGCGAGACGACCGGGCTGCCGCATGCGAGCCGGTGCGACGGCGTGATGCACGCGTGCGGCCACGACGGTCATACGGCGATGCTGCTCGCGGCGGCGCGCTGCCTGGCCGAGCGCGCAAATTTCACGGGCACGCTGAACCTGATTTTCCAGCCGGCCGAGGAAGGGCTCGGCGGCGCGAAGCGGATGATCGACGACGGGCTGTTCGCGCGGTTTCCGTGCGATGCGGTGTTCGCGATGCACAACGTGCCGGGCCTGCCGGCCGGTGTGCTCGGTTTCTGCGACGGCCCGGCGATGGCGTCGGCCGACGAGGTGCGGGTGCGCGTGACCGGGCGCGGCGGGCATGGCGCGGCGCCGCATACGACGATCGATCCGGTGGTCGTGTGCGCGTCGATCGTGATGGCGCTGCAGACCGTCGTGTCGCGCAACGTGAACCCGCAGGACCAGGCGATCGTGACGGCCGGCTCGATCCATGCGGGCACCGCATCGAACGTGATCCCGCCGCACGCGGATCTGGAACTCAGCGTGCGCGCGCTATCGCCGGACGTGCGCGCGCTGCTCGAACGGCGAATTCACGAGATCGTGCACGGGCAGGCCGCGAGCTATGGTGCGACGGCCGAGATCGACTACCGGCACGCGTACCCGGTGCTCGTCAATCACGCGGCGGAAACCGCGTTTGCACGCGAGGTCGCCCGCGAATGGGGCGGCGATGGCGCGCTGATCCCGCATCTGCGGCCGATCGCGGCAAGCGAGGACTTCGCGTTCATGCTGAATGCATGCCCGGGCAGCTACCTGTCGATCGGCAACGGCGACGGCGCGGCCGGATGCGGGCTGCACCACCCCGGCTACGACTTCAACGACGCGTGCCTCGCCACGGGCGCGAGCTACTGGATTGCGCTGGCGGAACGCTACCTCGCGTGACGGCCCCGCACGAATTTGACTGACGATTCACACGAGGAAGGAGACTGGCAATGAAGCAGTGGAAACGGATGGCGGCGCTCGCGGTGGCGCTGGCAGCAGGGGCGGCGCACGCGGGCGACTGGGCGGGCAAGGAGATCCGCCTCGCGGTCGATCCGACTTACCCGCCGCTCGAATACAAGCTGCCCGACGGCACGCTGACGGGCTTCGGGATCGACATCGCGAACGCATTGTGTGCGGAGCTGCATGCGCGCTGCGTATGGGTCGAGTCGAGCTTCGACGGGATGATTCCGGGGCTGCTCGCGCGCAAGTTCGACGTGATTGCGTCGTCGATGACGATCACGCCGAAGCGGCAGCAGCAGATCGCATTCACGAACCGGATCTCGAACGCGCCGGCGCGCCTCGTCGCGCGCAAGGGTTCGCCGCTGCTGCCGACGGCCGACGCGCTGAAGGGCAAGCGCGTGGGCGTCGAGCAGGGTTCCGCGCAGGCCGACTACGCGATCGCGAACTGGCAGCGGGCCGGCGTGCAGGTCGTGTCGTACCAGAACCAGGACCAGGTCTATGCCGATCTCGTGACGGGCCGGCTCGACGCGGCGTTCCAGGCATCGATCGCGGCCAGCGACGGCTTCCTGAAGAAGCCGCAGGGCAAGGATTTCGCGTTCGTCGGCACGGCGATCGACGACGTGAAGTATTTCGGGCAGGGCGACGGGCTCGGGCTGCGCAAGCAGGACAACGACCTGCGCGACGCCTTCAACCGCGCACTTGCGACGATCCTCGCGAACGGCACGTACCAGCGCATCAACCGGAAGTACTTCGACTTCGACATCTACGGCGCGAAGTAAGTGGCAACGCCCGTCAGGGGGCGGCAACGACAATATCAATAAGGATGACGGATGAACTGGAGATTGTTTTTCGTCGCGATGCCGGCGCTGTGTGCAGCGCCCGCGTTCGCGCAAGGCAGCGTCACGCTGTACGGCCTCGTCGACGCGGGTATCGACTACACGAACAACGTCGGCGGCCATAGCGCGTGGCAGATGGCGAGCGGCTTCGCGCAGGGCAGCCGCTGGGGGCTGAAAGGCACCGAGGATCTGGGCGGCGGCTACAGCGCGCTGTTCCAGCTCGAGAACGGCTTCAACGTGAACAGCGGCACGCTCGCGCAGGGCGGCCGCATGTTCGGGCGGCAGGCCTACGTCGGGCTCGGCAGCGTACGTTTCGGCACGCTGACGCTCGGGCGGCAATACGATGCGGTGGTCGACTATCTCGCGCCGACGACTGCGAACGGCAGTTGGGGCGTCTATCCGTTCTCGCATCCGCTCGACAACGACAACACCGGCAACACGTTCCGCGTGAACAACACGGTCAAGTACGCGAGCCCGGATTTCGCCGGCTTCTCGTTCGGCGGCACGTACAGCTTCAGCAACGACACCGGCTTCGCGAACAACAGGCAGTGGAGCGTCGGCGCGCAGTACGAGCACGGCGGGTTGCTCGTCGGCGCGGCCTTCCTGAATGCGGACAACCCGGGCGCGACGCCGGGCGGCGCGATCGCGGGTTCGGGATCGGTCGGCGCCGATGCGAACTTCGCGTCGGCGCGGCTGCGGATCTTCGGTGCGGGTATCAACTACACGGCGGGGCCCGCGACGGTCGGGTTCGCGTACACGAACAGCAACGTCACGCGGCCGACCGCGAACGTCGGCTACCTGTTCGGCAACGAAACGATCGAGCCGGTGACAGGCCCGCTCGCGGGCGGTACGGTGTCGTCGATCAAGTACCAGAACGTCGAAGTGAACGGCAAATACCAGTTCACGCCCGCGCTGTTCGTCGGTGCGCAGTACGTGTACACGACGGTGCGCTACGACGCGACAACGGGCACCGCGAAACCGAAGATCCATTCGCTCGGGCTGATGGCCGACTACAACCTGTCGAAGTGCACGGATGTGTACCTGATGGGCGCGTACCAGCGGATCGCGGGCGACGCGACGGGCTCGTCGCTCGACCAGGCCTATGTTCCCGGCGCGGCGGACCTGTCGTCGACGTCGAAGCAGCTGATGGTTCACGCGGGGATCCGTCACAAGTTCTGATGGGGCGCATGAGGGAAGCGGCGGCGGGCCGAACTGCCCGTCGCCTCGTCACGCTACTGCGCGACGCGAATCACGACCTTCCCGAAGTGCTGCCCCGACTGCAGGTAGGCATACGCCTGCGGCGCTTCGTCGAAGCCGAACACGCGATCGACCACCGGCCTGATCTGCTTCGCGTCGACGAGCCGCACGACGTCGTCGAGCATCGTGCGGCTGCCGACCATGATCCCGTGCAGCCGACGGATCCCGCCGATCAGCGACAGCAGACCGAGTTCGGGGCCGGCGAAGCTGCTGAGGCCGCCGATCACCGACACGATGCCGCCCATCTTCGCCGCGGCGACCGAGCGCGGCAGCGTATCCTTGCCGCCGACTTCGACGACCAGATCCGCACCTGCGCCGCCGGTGAGCCGCAGCACTTCGTTGTGCCATTCGGGCGTCGTGCGATAGTTGATCGTTGCGTCCGCACCGAGTGCGCGGGCGCGTTCGAGCTTCTCGTCGCTCGACGACGTAATGATCGTCCGCAGCCCCGCCGCATGCGCGAGCTGCAGCGCGACGATCGACACGCCGCCCGTGCCGAGCAGCACGACGGCCGCGCCGGGCGCCAAGCCGCCGTCGGCGAACAGCGCGTTCCATGCGGTGATGCCCGCGCACGACAGCGTGGCTGCCTCTTCGTAGTTCAGGTGCGCGGGGATCGCGACCAGCGCGGCTTCGTCGGACACGAAGTGTTCGGCCAGCACGCCGTCGAATTGCGCACCGGGCGACTCCGACGCTTTCTGCGGCGTCGGCGGCCCGTCGATCCAGTGCGGGAAGTACGTGTTGATCACGCGATCGCCCGGCTTGAAGCGCGTGACGTCGCGGCCGGTTTCGATGACTTCGCCGGCGCCGTCGGCAACCGGAATCAGCGCGTCCGTGCCGATGCCGAGATAGTCGCCGCGCGCGAACATCAGGTCGCGATAGTTCAGTCCGGCCGAGTGGATCTTCACGACGACGTCGGTTGGCCCGACCGCGCGGCGTGCCGCGTCGATGCGCCGAAGCCCGGCCACGCCGGCGCCCGGTTTCACTTGCCATGCGTGCATGTCGACTCCTTTTCGAGATAGAGAGGACTATCATAGTGTTGCGTGCAGGGACGCATTGGCGAGAATTCGGCCGATAACTGTCGCCTGTATGGAAACAAACCTGTGACCCAACCGGAGCGGCATGGCATGGACGAGCGGCTGAGAGGCGTGGCCGAATTTGTCGACGTGGTGGAGTCGGGCAGCTTCGCGGCGGCGGCGCTGCGGCTCGGCGTCACGCGCTCGGCCGTCGCGAAGGTCGTCGCGCGGCTCGAACGCCGTCTCGGCACCCGGCTGCTGCAGCGCACGACACGCCAGCTCGGCCTGACCGACGAAGGGCTCGTCTACTACGAGCAGTGCCGGCGGCTGCTGGCCGAACTCGGCGAGACGGAGGCCGCGCTCGACGCGGGGCAGCGCGAGCCGGCGGGGCGGCTGCGCGTCAGCGTGCCCGTGCTGTTCGGGCGGCAATGCGTGGCGCCCGTCATGCGGCGCCTCGTGGAGCGCCATCCGCGGCTCGAAATCGACGTGTCGTTCAGCGATCGCGTGGCCGACCTGGTCAACGACGGCTTCGACATCGCGGTGCGCATCGGCGAGCTGGCCGACACGAGCGCGCTCGTCGGCCGGAAGCTCGGCGTGCAGCGCATGGGCATCTGCGCGTCGCCCGCGTATCTCGAACGTCATGGCCGGCCGGCGGGGCTCGACGCACTCGCGTCGCACGTCGGCATCGCGTATTCGCGCGGCGGGCAACCGACGCCATGGCGGGTTCTCGGCGCGGACGGCGCGGTGCACGACCACCGTCCGGCCGGCCGCCTGCGGCTCGACGATCTACAGGCGATCGCCGATGCGGCTGCCGCCGGCGCGGGCCTCGCGTGGCTGCCGTGCTGGCTGATGGCGCCTTACCTGCGCGACGGCCGCCTCGCGCTCGTGATGGACAGCAACAGCGTGTCGGGTGCCGAAGTGTTCGCGGTGCGGCCGGCCTCGCGCCAGGTGCCGTCGAAGGTGCGGGTCGTCATCGATGCGCTCGTCGACGAGATTCCGCGCATGCTGGCGTCGGACGATTGACGCCGGCGCGACGCGCCGCGCCGTTTCAGCCCGACGCCCGATGCGGATTGCAGTCCACCTAATATTCCGCGTGCTCACCGTTGACGCGTAGCACCAGCGTCGCGTTACGTACGTAGAATCGTCCGATGAAAGCGCAGGTTCCGGGCTTCCGCCCCGGAAACATCTCTCTTCGTTATTCATGTGATCGGACTTCAGGAGCACGCATGTCATCTCGCACATATCTCGTCACCGGTGCCTCGCGCGGCATCGGCCTGGCGGTCAGCGCATGGCTCGCACGGCGCGGCCATCACGTCATCGGCCTCGCGCGGCATGCGCAGGGCGTCGACTTTCCCGGCGAATTGCACGCGTGCGATCTCGCCGACATCGAACAGACCGCGGCAACCCTGGCGCGCATCGGCGAGCAGCACGACGTCGACGGCATCGTGAACAACGCCGGCATCGCGTTGCCGCAACCGCTCGGGCAGATCGACTTCCGGTCGCTGCAGGCCGTGTTCGATCTCAACGTGCGCGCCGCGATCCAGGTCACGCAGCACTTTGCGGATGCGATGAAGGCGCGCGGCCACGGGCGCATCGTCAACCTCTGCAGCCGCGCGATTTTCGGCAGTCTCGATCGCACCGCGTATTCCGCCGCGAAGAGCGCGCTCGTCGGCTGCACGCGCACGTGGGCGCTCGAACTGGCCGAACATGGCGTGACCGTCAACGCGGTTGCGCCGGGGCCGATCGAGACGGAGCTGTTCCGGCAGACGCGGCCCGTCGGCAGCGAAGCCGAACGCAAGGTGCTCGCGACGATTCCCGCGCGCCGGCTCGGCACGCCCGACGATGTGGCCGCGGCGATTGCATTCTTCCTGTCGGACGAGGCCGGTTTCGTTACCGGGCAGGTGCTGGCCGTGGACGGCGGCGGCAGTCTCGGCGGGCGCAGTTGAAGCATTGGACGCGGTAGACGCGAGGGCCCGGCAGCGGCCGGTTTCGGCACGTATCACGGGCGCACGCCTACGCGCGTGCCGATGACCGACATTCGGCTTGCGCGCATATTCCGCCGCCCCGTTAGCATGTGACGAATCGGACTTTGGGTGCGGCGCGCGCGACGCTAAGATCGCCGATCCCGTAGATCGAGCGTTCACAACAATGAAAAAGTCCGCGTCGCCGTTGCATGCTTTTCGTTTCCGTGTCGTCTGCGCCGCGATTGCCGGCACGCTGTCGCTCGCATCGTGCGGCGGCGTCGACAGCGATGCGCCGTCGTCACAGACGAACACCACCACGCCGCCGGTGGCCGCGAAACGTCCGAACATCCTGTACATCATGGCCGACGATCTCGGCTATTCCGACATCCATGCATTCGGCGGCGAGATCAACACGCCGAACCTCGACGCGCTCGTCGCGTCGGGCCGCATCCTGTCGAACCATCACACGGGCACCGTCTGCGCGATCACGCGCGCGATGCTGGTGTCCGGCACCGACCACCATCTCGTCGGCGAAGGCACGATGGGCGTGCCGACCGACGAACGGCGCGGGCTGCCCGGCTACGAGGGCTACCTGAACGACCGTGCACTGTCATTCGCACAACTATTGAAGGACGCGGGCTACCACACGTACATCGCGGGCAAGTGGCACATCGGCTCGGGGATCGTCGGCAGCACGACGGGCAGCGGGCAGACGCCCGACCAGTGGGGTTTCGAGCACAGTTACGTGCTGCTCGGCGGCGCGGCGACGAACCACTTCGCGCACGAACCGGCCGGCTCGTCGAACTACACGGAAGACGGCCGCTACGTACAGCCTGGCCAGCCCGGGCAGCCGGGCGGTGCGGGCGGCAGCCCGGCCGTGTTCTATTCGACCGATTTCTATACGCAGAAGCTGATCTCGTACATCGATTCGAACAAGCGCGACGGCAAGCCGTTCTTCGCGTACGCGGCCTACACGTCGCCGCACTGGCCGCTGCAGGTGCCCGATCCATGGCTGCACAAGTACGCGGGCGTGTATGACGCCGGCTACGACGCGATCCGCAACGCGCGGATCGCGCGGCAGAAGGCGCTCGGCCTGATCCCCGCCGACTTCAAGCCGTTCGACGGCCTGCCTGAAACGACGGCCGCGTCGCCGGCGACCGCGAACAACGGCACGGCCAGCGCGAAATACATCAGCGCGGTGCATTCGGCCGCGGACGGCTACAGCGACTACGGCACGGGCAAGGTCGACAAGCTGTGGTCGAGCCTGTCGCCGGCCGAGCGCAAGGCGCAGGCGCGCTACATGGAGATCTATGCGGGGATGGTCGAGAACCTCGACTACAACATCGGCCTCCTGATCCAGCACCTGAAGGACATCGGCGAATACGACAACACGTTCATCATGTTCCAGTCGGACAACGGCGCGGAAGGCTGGCCGATCGACTCGGGCGCGGACCCGACGGCGACCGACACCGCGAACGGGCAGGCGCCGATCTACTCGACGCTCGGCACCGACAACGGCAAGCAGAACGCGCAGCGCCTGCAGTACGGGCTGCGCTGGGCCGAAGTGAGCGCGTCGCCGTTCCGGCTCACGAAGGGCTACTCGGGCGAAGGCGGCGTCTCGACGCCGACGATCGTGCGCCTGCCGGGCCAGACGCAGCCGTTGCCGACGCTGCGCGCGTTCACGCACGTGACCGACAACACGGCGACGTTCCTCGCGGTCGCGGGCGTCACGCCGCCGTCGCAGCCGGCGCCGCCGCTCGTCAACACGCTGACGGGCGTCGACCAGAACAAGGGCAAGGTGATCTACAACAACCGCTACGTGTATCCGGTCACGGGCCAGTCGCTGCTGCCGGTGCTCACGGGCACGGCGACGGGCGAGGTGCATACGACGCCCTTCGGCGACGAAGCGTACGGCCGCGCGTACCTGCGCAGCGCCGACGGCCGCTGGAAGGCCTTGTGGACCGAGCCGCCGCTCGGGCCGCTCGACGGTCACTGGCAGCTTTACGACCTCGCGTCGGATCGCGGCGAGACGACCGACGTGTCCGCGCAGAACCCGTCGGTGATCGGCACGCTGGTCGACCAGTGGAAGACCTACATGGGCAACGTCGGCGGTGTCGAGCCGCTGCGTCCGCGCGGCTACTACTGAACCCGGGGGCGACACGATGCGGTTCCGGTTCTGGACGATCGGCGCGGCGCTGGCCGCCACGCTGTTCGCCGCCGCGTTCGCGGCCGGCTATGCGAATCCCGTCGCCCCGGCGGGCGGCGCATTCGACGACGCGAACCGCGGCCGCGCGCTCGCGCCGCTTGGCTCGGAGCAGCAGTGCGAGCGTTACTCGGGGCTGCCGGCCGGGTGGCGCGACGACCCGAAGGCCGGGATGGTGCACCTGCGTGGCGGTGCGTTCGTGTTCGGCAGCACGCGTGGTTACGCGGACGAGCGCCCGGTCGGCGACGGCAGCACGCGTGTCGGCGGGTTCTGGATCGACCAGACCGACGTGACGATCGCGCAGTTCGCCGCGTTCGTGCAGGCGACCGGCTACGTGACCGAGGCCGAGCAGCAGGGTGGGGCGGCGGTGTTCCATGTGCCGACGCGCGACGAGATGAACGCGCGCGACCTCGCGTGGTGGTCGTGGGTGAAGGGTGCGTCGTGGCGTCATCCGCGCGGGCCGGGCAGCGGCGTCGACGGGCTCGGCAACCTGCCCGTCACGCTCGTCACGCAGCGCGATGCACTCGCGTATGCGCGCTGGCTCGGCCGCGACTTGCCGACCGAGGCCGAATGGGAATACGCGGGCAAGGCCGGCCGCGACGATGCGTCGCTCGACGCGGCGCCGCGCGACGCGCAGGGCAAGCCGGCCGCAAACTACTGGCAGGGCGTGTTCCCGGTGCTCGACACGTCCGAGGACGGTCATGCGGGGCTCGCGCCCGTCGGCTGCTACGCGGCGAACGGGTTCCGGCTCTACGACATGATCGGCAACGCATGGGAGTGGACGAAGGACGCGTACACGGGCCCGCACCAGTCGCATACGAACGGCGACACGGCGGCCGTCGCGCCGCCGACGCGCCGGCACGATACGCCGATGGTCATCAAGGGCGGCTCGTTCCTGTGCTCGCGCGACTACTGCGTGCGCTATCGCGCGTCGTCGCGCGAACAGCAGGAAGCCGATCTCGGCGCGTCGCATATCGGGTTTCGCACGATTCTGAGGGATGCAACATGAAGCGCGTCATGGTGTTCGCGGGCGCGTGGCTGATGGTTGCGTGCGGGGGCGTTCATTCGGGTTTGACCGTTGCCGCGGAATCAGTCGAATCAGCCGCACCGGCCGTGCGCGTCGGCGTGACGCGCGGCGTGCATGCGCAGATCCTGGACGAAGTGAAGCGGGTGGCCGCGTCGCGAGGATTCGGCATCGACGTCGTCGAATTCGACGATGCATCGCGCATCGACGCAGCGCTTGCCGATGGCCGGATCGATGCAGCCAGCTTCGAGGATGCACAACAGCTTGCCGCGACGCGTGCGCAGAAACGCTACGCACTGACCGAAGTCGCGCCGACCGTCACGCTGCCGATGGCGCTCTATTCGCGCAAGCTGAAGAACCTGAACGAACTGCAGCCCGGCGCGACGGTCGCGCTTCCCGCCGATCCGCGCGGGATGGCACGCGCGCTCGTGCTGCTGCAGAACGACACGCTGGTGACGCTGCGCGAGCGGGCCGGCCTGCATGCGACGCTGCGCGACGTGACCGCCAACCGGCTCGGGTTGAAGCTCGTCGCGCTGCGCCGCGATCGCCTTTACGCGGCGCTCGACACGGCCGCGTTCGTCGCGATCGACAGCGACGATGCCGCGCGTGCCGGGCTGCAACCCGCGCGCGACAGCATCAGCATCGAGGATGCGCGCTCGCCGTATGCGAACGTGCTGACGGTGCGCGATGCCGATCGCGCGAAGCCGTGGGTGACGCAGCTCGTCGCCGCGTATCACTCGGACGACGTCGCGCGCTTCATCCTCACGCGCTACCGGGATTCGGTGCGGCGGCCGTGGTAGACACCTGGCTGCTCGCGTGCAACGCATGCGGACGCTGCTGCAACAGCGCACCGACGCTGTCGTTGCGCGAACTGTTCCGGCATCGGCATCGCTTCGTCGGTGCGCTGACGATCCGTCGCGTGCCGAAGCGGCGAATCGGCGAGCGCTGGCGTGCGGGCGGCCGCGAGCATACGCTCGATGCGGACGACGTCGCGGCATCCGATGCGCTGGCGGAGCGGTTGTTTCATCGCACCGGCGGCGCGGGGAACGCATGGATCGCACTGACGCTGCAGGGCTACGACTATCCTTCGCTCGGCCGTTGCGCGGCGCTGGCCGACGACGGCCGCTGCAGCGTACATGCGGACAAGCCGTCGATCTGCAGCGCGGTGCCGCTCGATCCGCTGCTGCCGGACCGGTTGCAGTCCCGCGTGCTGGCAGCTCGGCGCGACGACGCCGGATGGCTCGGCGCGAACTGCATCGTCGACACGTCGAGCGCGCAATCTTCCGTCGAATCGCCATTCCCGATTCCGCTGGTGACGGCCGGACAGGTCGCGGACCGTGCCGCGCTCGACGCGTATCGCGATGCGCTCGCATTCGAGCGTGCGGTGTGGCGTGATGCGGTGTTCGCATCGTTGGCCGACGGCGGGCAGGACGTGCACCATGCGCTGTCGCGGCTGGCGCCCGGCGGCTACCTGACCGTGTCGATCGTGCCGGTCCTGCTGGCCGTTGCAACGGTGTCCGTGCATTGCCGCGCGCTGTGCATTGCGTTCATCGACGCGCAACTTGCGTTGATCGGTATGAACATCGAAGCAGCACTCGCGCGCCGGCATGCCGACGACCGGCCCGCGACGCGCGAGTTGCGCGGTTTCGCGCAGGCGCTGGAACGGGCACGACAGGCGCTTGCGGCCATGCCGTCGCCTGCCGCGGAAACGCGCGACGACGCGCAGCGCATCGACGCGTGGCTCACCGGCCGGCCCGGCGTCGCGCCGCTCGCCGCGTAACGATTGCGGCGCGCCGTGCGTGTCTTACAATCGGCGCTCTTTCAATCGCTTTCGATGGAGCGGGCATGTACGCATCGACCTTCATTTTCCGTGCCGGGCAATACGACGACGAATTCCACCGGCTCGACCGGCAGATCGCCGACATGGCGCGCGCGACCCCCGGCTATCTCGGCGAGGAGACGTGGGAGAACGCCGAAGCGGGGCTGATCCAGAACGTCTACTACTGGGAGTCGGAGGCGGCGCTGCAGCAGCTGATGCAGCATCCGGCGCATCTGGAAGCGAAGACGAAGCAGGCGCGCTGGCTGGACGGCTATCGCGTCGTGATTTCGAAGGTGCTGCGCGAGTACGGCGACGGCAAGCTCACGCAGCCGCATGCGGGGCAAGCCGCGTGAATGGCCGTCTGATTCATTTCTTTCGCATTGCGGATCAATAGCAATACGCCGCATCCGCCGATCCACGGCAACGCGGCGCCGCCGGCCATCGCCGCAATCCACAGGTCGTACCCGATGCCGAAAGCGTGGATCGGCTTGAAGTCCGGGCCGGTCGGTATCGTGTGCCATCCGGGCGCGAAGGCCACGGCCAGCAGCGTGGACACGATTCGGTTCGGCTTGATCAGCGCAACGACCAGCAGCAGATTGCCGAGCCAGGCGAATTGCAGATCGAGGATCGCGAGCGGGTCGACCGCGAGCGCCATATAACCGCGCCACCCGTTCACGCGCCGGCGGCATTCGGTGGTTCTGCGGCGACCGGCAGCAGCAGCGACACGACGTACAGCGCGACGATGACGGCGCGTGCGAGGTTCAGGCGAGCGGAAGCGGTGCGAGTCTGCATGTTGCCTTCTTGTCGCGCAGGGGCGTGTGACGCGGTCAATGCCGGACGGCCGTGCCGACATTCACGACGCATGGCGCGCACGCGTCGCTGGCGATTGTGGGCGATAGTGGGCGATTCGCGCGGCGATGTCGAATGCGCGCCGGATGCCCGGCCTGGCCACCTCCCGGCCCGCACCGCCTCAAAGCGCCTCAACCAGCAACCGCTTGCTCTTCTCGCAATACTCGTGACATGCCGCCCGCGCCGCAATCGCCGCGCCATGCACGAACCGCGGCGCATCGGCCCGCCGCGACATCGACACGACGATCGACGGCGGCGAAGGCTGCAGCGGCAGCTCGACCACTTCACCGCTTTCGATCAACGCATCGACGAACAGCACAGGAATCGCCGCGACGCCGAACCCGTCGCGCACGAGCTGCACGATCACCGAGATCGACGGCGAACCCGTGATGCGCGTCTCCGCGAGCGGCACGCCGTGCGCGTGCGCGAGCGTGCGGACGATATCCTCGAGCGCACGGTGGGGCGCCGTCCCGCGCCCGTAGGTGAGAATCGGCTGCCGCAGCACCTGCCGCGCGAGCCCCGTGCGCGTGTTCGGCAGCAGCCCCGCGCGCGCGATCCAGCGCACCGGATAGTTCGCGAGCGCATCGCACACGACCGACGCCTCGTCGCTGCCTTCCACGCGGATGATCAGGTCGAGCTCGCCGGCCATCAGCCGGCGCTGCAGCACGACGCTGACGTCGACGGTCAGGTCGATTTCGAGCTGCGGATAGTCGGCCGCCAGCCGGCGCATGTAGTGCGGCAGCCAGCTGTGCACGACGGTCTCGATCACGCCGAGCCGCAGCTTGCCGCGCAGCGCGCTCTCGCCGGATGCGGCGGCCTGCAGCTCCTGCGTCGCCTCGACCACGGCTTTCGCATAGCCGAGCAGGTATTCGCCGTTCGGCGTGAGCCGGAATTCGCGGCTGTCGCGGTCGACGAGTACCGTCTGCAGTTCGTCCTCCAGCGCCTTCAGGCGCTGCGAGATCGCGGCCGGCGTCGCGTGCAGCGCGGCGGCCGTCGTGCGGAAGTTGCGCAGCTTCGCAAGCGTGACGAAGGTTTCGAGAAAACGCGTGTTCATGGCGGTCGGACGGAGGGTGGACGCGCACTTTGCCGGTGAGGAAAAGTGAACGGAGCCGGGGAAAACCCCAAGATCCGTTAAGAAATTCTATACACGAAGTGCAGAAAAACTCGTTGGCGACAAAATTTTTTCTTTTCTATTCTTCGCCGTATCCGATGACACGGCACCGTCATCCCGACGACATCCCGATCTGCGACAGAATCTCATGACGCCTTCCGAATTCCGCCAGTCCGTGCGCCACGGCGCGTTCCGCGGCCCGACCGCCGGCCACTGCGGCCCGTATGCACAAGCGAACCTCGCGATCCTGCCCGAAGCGGTCGCGCACGATTTCCTGCGCTTCTGTCAGGCGAACCCGAAAGCCTGCCCGCTGCTGGGCGTCGGCGAACCGGGCGCGTTCCGGGTCGACGTGCTCGGCGAGGATCTCGACATCCGCACCGACGTGCCGAGCTACAACGTCTACCGCGACGGCCGGCTGACCGAGCGCGTCGAATCGCTGGAAGCGCTGTGGCGCGACGATTTCGTCGTGTTCGCGATCGGCTGCTCGTTCTCGTTCGAGGACATGCTGGCCCGCGAAGGGATCGGCTTGCGCCACGTCGAGGAGGGGCGCAACGTACCGATGTACCGCACGTCGATTCCGAACCGCCGCGCGGGGATCTTCGGCGGCCAGCTCGTCGTGTCGATGCGGCCGATGCGCGGCGCCGACGCGATCCGCGCGGTGCAGATCACGAGCCGGTTCCCGGGCGTGCACGGCGCGCCGATCCATCTCGGCGATCCGCGCGAGCTGGGCATTGCCGACCTGAACGCACCCGAATTCGGCGACGCGGTGACGATCCGCGACGGCGAGCTGCCGGTGTTCTGGGCGTGCGGGGTGACCCCGCAAACCGCGCTGATGGACGCGAAGCTGCCGATCGCGATCGCGCATACGCCCGGCCACATGCTGATGACCGACATCACGAACGCGTCGCTGGCCGTGTTCTGAGCCCGGACGACGACAACCGACCCGCACGACACGCCGCACGCGCGACCACCCGACAACCATTTGACGGCGCATAACGACAGGAGCACCACCATGGAAAGCAAGACCCTCGCGGCGAACGCCGCGGAGCCCGCGAGCCCCGAGCGCAACGGCCTGTTCTCGTGGTACGCGGACGCGCAGCCGCGCGAGCGCCGCGCGTTCTGGAGCTGCAAGGTCGGCTACATGCTCGACGGGATGGACACGCAGATGCTGTCGTTCGTGATCCCGACGCTCGTCGCGACCTGGGGCATCTCGTTCGCGGATGCGGGCTTCATCGGCACGATCACGCTGCTCGCGTCGGCGGCCGGCGGCTGGATCGCCGGCATCCTGTCCGACCGGATCGGCCGCGTGCGCACGCTGCAGCTCACCGTGCTGTGGTTCGCCGTGTTCACCGCGCTGTGCGGGCTCGCGCAGAACTACCACCAGCTGCTCGCGGCGCGCGCGCTGATGGGCTTCGGCTTCGGCGGCGAATGGACGGCCGGCGCGGTGCTGATCGGCGAAGTGATCCGCGCGCGCGACCGCGGCAGGGCGGTCGGCCTCGTGCAGTCGGGCTGGGCGATCGGCTGGGGGCTGTGCGCGCTGCTGTATGCGCTGCTGTTCTCGGTGCTGCCGGCCGAGCAGGCGTGGCGCGCGCTGTTCCTCGTCGGCCTCGCGCCCGCACTGCTGGTCGTCGCGATCCGCCGCTACGTGAAGGAGCCGGACGTCTACGAGAAGGAGAAGGCCGCGCAGGCGCAAGTGGCCGATGCGCCGCGCCTCACCGAGATCTTCGCGCCGAAGCTGATCACGACGACGCTGCGCGCGGCACTGCTGACGACCGGCGCGCAGGGCGGCTACTACGCGATCACGACGTGGCTGCCGACCTTCCTGAAGACCGAGCGTCACCTCACGGTGATGGGCACCGGCGGCTATCTCGCGATGATCATCTTCGGCTCGTGGGTCGGCTACCTGACGAGCGCGTACCTGACCGACCGCCTCGGCCGCAAGCCGAACTTCATCCTGTTCGCGGTCGGCTCGATGGTGATCGCGTTCGCATACACGTCGCTGAACCTGACCAACGCGTCGATGCTGTGGCTCGGCTTCCCGCTCGGCTTCTTCGCATCGGGCATCTTCTCGGGGATGGGCGCGTTCCTCACCGAGCTGTTCCCGACCCGCGTGCGCGGCTCCGGCCAGGGCTTCTGCTACAACGTGGGCCGCGCGATCGGTGCGCTGTTCCCGTTCCTGATCGGCGCGCTGTCCAAGCAATACGGGCTCGGCACGAGCATCGGCATCTTCGCGGTCGCCGCGTACGGCGTGGTGATCGTCGCCGCGCTGACGCTGCCCGAGACACGCGGCCGCGAACTCGACGCCGCGTAAGCGGCGGGGCGCTCCGCCCTTCGTTTTCTTCCCCTTTCATCGACCCCGTGACACGGCGCGCGACGCGCGCCGTGCGGCGGCGCTCGTCCCTCGATTCAACGACGCATCGACCCGACATCATGACTGACCGACACCTTTCCCCCGTTCCCTCCGACGCTGCGCGCTGGCAATTCTGGATCGACCGCGGCGGCACCTTCACCGACATCGTTGCGCGCCGGCCCGACGGCACGCTCGTCACGCACAAGCTGCTGTCGGAGAACCCCGAGCAGTATCGCGATGCGGCCGTGGCCGGGATCCGCCACCTGCTCGGCCTCGCGGCCGGCGAGCCGATCACGCCCGAACGCGTCGACATGGTGAAGATGGGCACGACGGTCGCGACCAACGCGCTGCTCGAACGCAAGGGCGAACGCACCGCGCTCGCGACGACGCGCGGCTTTCGCGACGTGCTGCGCATCGCGTACCAGAACCGGCCGCGCCTGTTCGATCTCGACATCGTGCTGCCCGATGCGCTGTACGAGACCGTCGTCGAGATCGACGAACGCATCGGCGCGCACGGCGACATCGTCGTGCCGTTCGATGCGCAGGGTGCCGAGGCATCGCTGCGCCGCGTGTTCGACTCGGGCGTTCGGGCGCTTGCGATCGTGCTGATCCACGGCTATCGCTACACCGCGCACGAACGTGCGCTGGCGGACCTGGCGCGCCGCATCGGCTTCACGCAGGTCTCGGTGTCGCACGAGGTGTCGCCGCTGATGAAGATGGTGTCGCGCGGCGATACGACCGTGGTCGACGCGTACCTGTCGCCGATCCTGCGCCGCTATGTCGAGCAGGTCGCGCACGAGATGCCGGGCGTGAACCTGCAGTTCATGCAGAGCAGCGGCGGGTTGACCCGCGCCGACGCGTTCCAGGGCAAGGACGCGATCCTGTCGGGCCCGGCCGGCGGCATCGTCGGGATGGTGCGCGCCGCGCAGGCGGCCGGCTTCGAGCGCGTGATCGGCTTCGACATGGGCGGCACGTCGACCGACGTGTCGCACTACCACGGCGAGTTCGAGCGCGTGTTCGAGACGCAGGTGGCCGGCGTGCGGATGCGTGCGCCGATGATGAGCATCCATACGGTTGCGGCCGGCGGCGGCTCGGTGCTCGGCTTCGACGGCGCGCGGCTGCGCGTCGGGCCCGAATCGGCCGGCGCGAACCCGGGGCCGGCCGCCTACCGGCGCGGCGGCCCGCTGACGGTGACCGACTGCAACGTGATGCTCGGCAAGATCCAGCCCGATCATTTCCCGCGCGTGTTCGGCCCGCATGCGAACGAGCCGCTCGACCGCGACGGCGTGGCTGCGAAGTTCGCGGCGCTCGCCGACGAGATCCACGCGGCGACCGGGCGGCGCGAGACGCCCGAGGCGCTGGCCGAAGGCTTCCTGGAAATCGCGATCGGCAGCATGGCGAACGCGATCAAGAAGATTTCCGTGCAGCGCGGCCACGACGTGTCGCGCTACGTGCTGACGACGTTCGGCGGTGCAGGCGGCCAGCACGCATGCGGCGTGGCCGACGCGCTCGGGATGACGCAGGTGTTCGCGCATCCGCTCGCGGGCGTGCTGTCCGCGTACGGGATGGGCCTCGCCGACCAGACGGCGATGCGCGAGCGCGCGGTCGAGGCCGTGCTGTCCGACGCGTCGTTGCCGGCGCTGAATGCCGCGCTCGACCGGCTGGCCGACGAGGCCGCCGGCGCGCTGCTCGAACAGGGTGTGCCGCCGGAGCGGATCGCGACCGAGCGGCGCGTGCATCTGCGCTACCAGGGCACCGATTCGGCGCTCGACGTGCCGGCCGGCAGCGTGGCCGCGATGCAGCAGGCGTTCGAGGCCGCGTACCGGCAACGCTACGCATTCCTGATGCCCGGCACGCCGCTCGTCGCCGAGCTCGCGTCGGTCGAGGCGATCGGCCGCTCCGACGCGCCGGTGGAGATCGCGCCGCTCGCGCCGCGCGGCGCCGGCGACGATGCCGCACTGCGCGCGCATTCCGCGGTGCGCTTTTATTCCAGCGGCCAATGGCGCGACGCGGCGCTCTACGTGCGCGACACGCTGCTGGCGGGCGACGCGATCGACGGCCCGGCGATCGTCGCCGAGAAGAACGGCACGACCGTCGTCGAGCCCGGCTGGCGCGCGCAGATGACCGCGCAGGGCAACCTCGTGCTGACGCGCACGACGCCGCTGCCGACGCGCCGCTCGCTCGGCACCGACGCCGACCCGGTGCGGCTCGAGATCTTCAACAACCTGTTCATGTCGATCGCGGAGCAGATGGGGCTGCGGCTGCAGAACACCGCGTACTCGGTGAACATCAAGGAGCGCCTCGACTTCTCGTGCGCGATCTTCGACGGCGACGGCAACCTGATCGCGAACGCGCCGCACATGCCGGTGCACCTCGGCTCGATGGGCGAGAGCATCCGCACGGTGATCGAGCGCAACCGCGGCCGCATGCGCGACGGCGACGTGTTCATGCTGAACGACCCGTATCACGGCGGCACGCACCTGCCGGACGTGACCGTCATCACGCCGGTGTTCGCGGACGGCTCGGCCACGCCGCTGTTCTACGTCGGCTCGCGCGGCCACCACGCGGACATCGGCGGCACGACGCCGGGCTCGATGCCGCCCGATTCGACGCATATCGACGAGGAGGGCGTGCTGATCGACAACTGGCAGCTCGTGTCGGCCGGCACGCTGCGCGATGCTCAAACCCGCGCGCTGCTTGCGTCGGGCCGCTACCCGGCGCGCAACGTCGAGCAGAACATGGCCGACCTGCGCGCGCAGGTCGCCGCGAACCAGAAGGGCGTCGACGAGCTGCGCCGGATGGTCGCGCAGTTCGGCCGCGATGTCGTGCTCGCGTTCATGGGGCACGTGCAGGACAACGCGGAAGAAGCCGTGCGGCGCGTGATCGGCGCGCTGCAGGACGGCGCGTACCGCTACCCGCTCGACAACGGCGCGGAGATCCGCGTCGCGATTCGCGTCGACCGGGCGGCGCGGCGCGCGGAGATCGATTTCACGGGCACGTCCGCGCAGCTCGACAACAACTTCAACGCGCCGAAGGCCGTGTGCATGGCCGCCGTGCTGTACGTGTTCCGCACGCTGGTCGGCGACGACATCCCGCTGAACGCCGGCTGCCTGAAGCCGCTCACGGTGATCGTGCCGCCTCGCTCGATGCTGAACCCCGAATATCCGGCGGCGGTCGTGTCGGGCAACGTCGAGACGTCGTCGGCCATCACCAACGCGCTGTACGGCGCGCTCGGCTGCGTCGCGTCGAGCCAGGGAACGATGAATAACTTCACATTCGGCAACGATCGCTACCAGTACTACGAGACGATTGCGGGCGGCAGCGGTGCCGGCGACGGCTTCGCGGGCGTCGGCGCGGTGCAGACGCACATGACGAACTCGCGGCTCACCGATCCGGAGGTGCTCGAATGGCGTTACCCGGTGCGGCTCGACTCGCACCGGATCCGCGCCGGGTCGGGCGGCGGCGGGCGCTGGCGCGGCGGCGACGGCGCGGTGCGGCGGATCCGCTTCCTCGAGCCGATGACCGCGTCGATCCTGTCGAACAACCGGATCCACGCACCGTTCGGCGCGGCGGGCGGCGACGCGGGCGCGCTTGGCCGCAACACGATCGAGCGCGCGGACGGCACGGTCGAGGCGCTCGACCATATCGGCCGCGCGCAGATGGCGCCGGGCGACGTGTTCGTCGTCGAGACGCCGGGCGGCGGCGGATACGGCACGGCAAGCTGAGTTGCGCGACCGGCGCGGGCGGCCATGGAGGGCGCCTGCACGGGCGTGCGGCGGAATTGCAACGGACTGTGGAATAAAGCCGCGCATTAACGCACGAACGGAATCAAAAAATGACGGAAAGTCGGGCCGCCGGCATGCGATCCGACCCTGTCGCCACGGGCCGGCCACAGCGCTGTCCCCGTATTCTGGAATCACCCGCAAACGCCCGCCCGGCGGGGCATTCAGCCTGTCCCGCCCGGCCTGTTGCGCACGGCCGCATCCGCGATTGCGCAGGCTGCCAATCATGAAAAATCCGGCTTGCCAATCGAGTCCCGATTCCTTGACACTCGGTTCTAAATGTGAGTGCCAAATCTGATCGTCATTTGATAAGATGGCTCTCATCATTCGTTAGGCAGAACCTGCGCGCATGACGCGCGAACGCCGGTCGCATTAGCTGGAAACAAGTACGGGACGAGGCCCATTCACGGCAATCACGATTGCCCTGCCGGGAGCGCGCGACGCGCGGCCTGGAGGGGCGGCCGGCCGGCTCGCCTCCGTCTACACTGTGCGTTTTTTCTGGATCGGGGCGTCTCCATGGATGACGAAAACGATAGCGCGGTGCTCGAGGCGCATGTCGGTACGCGCAGCCCCTGCTGGCGTCTCGGCAGCGACAGCAATGCCCTCGAACTGGCGGCCGTCCGCGGCCTGACCAACGTCGCCGTCGCACTGACGGGCGAACAGGCCGAGCGCATCCGCGCGCTGACCGGCGTGACGTCGCACCTCGTGCTCGACATCACGCTGTTCGGCGAACCGGTCAGGCTCCATCTCGTCGGCAGGAAGGTCGACACGACGAACTGGGCCGGCACGGCGTCCGCCTATTCCGATGCCGAATCCGTCGCGGTCGATCTCGCGCACGGGCTCGCGTTTGCCGAGCAGGTCGTGTCCGAAGTGAATTCGCTCGTGGTGATCCTCGACCGCAACGGGAGGGTGCAGCGCTTCAACCACCTGTGCGAGGAAGTGACGGGCAAGCGCGAGGTCGACGTGATCGGCCGCAGTGCGTTCGAGCTGTTCATGAGTCCGGAGCAGGGCGCGCAGTCGCGCACCAACATCACGGGCTTTTTCGCGAGCAACCACTCGTTCGCGGTCGAGCGCTACATCAACACGGTCAACGGGCCGCGCCTGTTCCAGTTCCGCAACAAGTTCGTGCAGAGCGGCAGCGGCGTCGACGAGCAGTTCCTGATCTGCTCGGGCATCGACATCACCGAGGAGCGCAGCGCGCAGCAGCGGCTCATCGAGCTCGCGAACACCGACGTGCTCACCGGGCTGCCGAACCGCCATGCGATCAGCGAGCGCATCCACGCGGCGATCGCCGCGGAGACCGCCGCGTCGCGCGGGCAGGTCGGCATCCTGTTCCTCGATCTCGACAACTTCAAGCGCGTCAACGATCACTACGGGCACATCACCGGCGACCGGCTGCTGCAGGACGTGTCGACGATCATCAGCGGCTGCCTGCCGTCCGGCGCGACGCTCGCGCGGCTCGGCGGCGACGAATTCCTCGTGCTGTTCGAGCACGGCACGCGGCCGCTGCTCGAGGCGACCGCGCAGATCATTCTCGAACGGCTGCGCACGCCGATCCATCTCGGGCTGATGGAGGTCTACACGAGCTGCTCGATCGGCATCGCGATGCATCCGCAGCACGGCGATTCGCTCGAGACGCTGATCCGCAGCGCGGATACCGCGATGTACGTCGCGAAGGAAGAGGGCAAGCATACGTACCGCGTGTTTTCGCTGGAGATGAACCAGAAGGTCGCGAAGTACATGTGGCTCGACACGAACCTGCGCAAGGCGCTCGAAGAGGAGCAGTTCGTGCTGCACTACCAGCCGGTCGTCGATATCGCGACCGGCGACGTGCACGGCGTCGAGGCGCTGATCCGCTGGCAGTCGCCCGACCGCGGGCTCGTCGCGCCGATCGAGTTCATCCGCTTCGCGGAGGAGTCGGGCCTGATCGCACCGCTCGGGCGCTGGGTGATGCGCACCGCGGCCGCGCAGGCCGCCGCGTGGAAGGCGAAGGGGCTCTGCATCCGGATCGCGGTGAACGTGTCCGCGCGGCAGTTGCAGGACATGAACATCGTGCACCAGATGGCGTCGATCCTCGACGCCGCGGGGCTGAAGCCCGGCCTGCTCGACATCGAGCTGACCGAGAGCTGCTTCATCGAGGACGAGGATTCGGCGAACGGGCTGATGCGGCAGTTCCGCCAGCTCGGCGCGGAGATCCATCTCGACGATTTCGGCACCGGCTATTCGTCGCTGTCGCAGTTGTCGCGCCTGCCGCTCGACGCGATCAAGCTCGACCGCAGCTTCATCACGGGCATCGACCGCAATCCGCGCTCGCAGGCGCTGGTGCGCTCGGTCGTGTCGCTCGCGAAGGCGCTGAATTTCGCGGTGATCGCCGAAGGCGTCGAAACGCATGCGGAAGCCGAATTCCTCAAGCAGCTCGACGTCGGTCACGCGCAGGGCTACTACTACGCGCGCCCGATGCCGGCACCGGCATTCGAGGCCTGGCTCGCGGAGACGAGGAAGCTCAGGCTGATCGCCTGAGCTTCGTTCAAGAACAGGCGCCGCCGGCAAGCGGCGGCGCCCGTCGCGTTACACCGTGCGCAGCTTCGACACGCGCCGGTTCTGCAGCATCACGAGGCGTTCCATATACGCGAGATCCTTAGGCTCGATCGTGAACGCCGCATGCACCCAGGCTTCCGTGATGTCCATCAGCTCGGAGCGCGACAGCTGGAACACCCGCTCGCGCGCGCGCAGCATCGCGCGCACGCCGTTCAGCTTCGGCTTCATCACGTCGATGAAGGTGCGCGTCGCGAGATACGCGTCGCCCGCGTCGAACGTCTCGTCGATCAGGCCGCGATCCTCGTACCACTCGGCCGCGTGCGCTTCACCGGTCGCGATCAGTTGCTCCGCGAGACCCCGATCGGCCTTGCGCGCGACGAGCGAATAGCCGCCCATGCCCGGGAACAGGTTGAACGCGATCTCGGGGAACCCGAGCTTCACGCCCTTCTGCGCGAGCATGTAGTGATGCGCGAGCGCGGCCTCGAAGCCGCCACCGAGCGCGCTGCCTTCGACCATCGCGATCGAGATCGACCCGGTGCCGAAGCCCGTGTAGATCTCGTACACGCCGTCGATGCACGAGCGCGCATAGGCCATCAGCAGGTCACGCTTGCCGCTGCGGATCGCGTCGACGAAAAAGCTCAGGTCGCCGCCGACGTTGAACAACTCGGGGACGAGCGAGCCCGTCACCCAGAAGTCGAACGGCAGGCCCGAGTCGCGTGCGACGCGCGCGAGATGGATGATGTCTGTAACGAGTTGCTGGTTGAAGCACGGCCGCGGCTCCGATCGCAGCATCATCCACATGACGTTACGTCCTTCTTCGTAAAAGGCAGTCAGTTGCGTGAGTTCGCCGGCTTCATAAAACGGGCGGCACGCGGGATGGGATTGGAGTTGCATGGTATGTCCTCGTGAGATGTGGTTTTCGAAGACCGTCGTGCCCGGCTCCGAGCGCGAGACGGGTGTCCCACAGGACGCCGTGCGCGAGGCATCGCCATTGTTGCGCGCACACAAAAGTCGAATTGCGGGGAACAACGCACGACCGGGACGCCGGTGCCGATCGGGTCCATGCGGACGGGGAAGGTGGCGGCGAGCGGGGCGTGCCGGTGTCGGGCGGCGGTGGCGGGTGCAACGGGCCGGGCGGGCAGGATCGGGAAGGTAGCCGGCGCAGGTTCGCTGCATTGCGCGACCGCGCGCAAACGGCCGATCCGGCGCGTAGCCGCCGGCGTTGCTCGCTTACACGCTGAAAGCGGTGCCGGGCTGCCGTGCGGCCCCCATGGAAGATGCGGACTGGCGCTGCGCTCGTGCGTCGATCAGTTTTTAAGGATCACGCAGCGTGTGGCGCCGGGCGTGCCGGGAGGGAACCATGACCACGTTTCAGAAGAGGTGGCAATTGCTCGTCGGAAAGCCGCTCGACCCGCTCGATCCGCGCACGCGGCATGCGATCGCCGTGACGCGGCTGCTGGCCTGGGCCGGGCTCGATGCCGACGGCCTGTCGTCGTCGTGCTACGGCCCGGAAGAAGCGTTCCTCGCGCGGGCGACGGCGGCTACCGTACTCGTCATCACGCTGGCCGGGAAGTTCACGGCGGGCGGGTGGCGCACGGTGCTCGTGACGAGCGCGGTGATCGCGCTGTGCTTCATGATCAACCGCCGCTACGCCTAGACGTGGGCGCAGCTCGCCAAGGAAGACGAACTGTTCTCGGGCAAGCCGCCCGAAGTCGACGAGGCCACCGCGCGGGCAAGCCCGATCCGTCTCAGCCGACAGCCGTGCTGCTGGTCGGCAAGCATCGTGGCGCGAGCATGCACGCGTTGCTGTGGCGCAACCAGCTGTTTCCCGGGCACTTCCGCAACGTGATCTTCCTCGCGGTCGGCGAAGTCGATGCGAAGGCGTACGACGGTCACGAACACCTCGAGCGGCTGCGGCACACGATCGCCGAAGCGCTCGATTGCTATGTTGCGCACTGCCGCCACCACGGTATCGCAGCCGACTACCGGATCGCGTTCGGCACGAATCCCGTCGTCGAATTCATGAACCTCGCGTCGTCGACGCTCGACGCGTATCCGAACGCCGTGTGCTTCGCGAGCAAGCTGATCTTCCGGTGCGTGAATTTCCTCACGGCCTGGCTGCACAACCCGACGCCCGTCGAGCGGCAGGCGCGGCTGCATGTCGAGGGCAAGCAGAGGGTGTTGCTGCCGATGAATGTCGGGTAGCGGTGCACGTCATGTTCCGCGCCAGATGACGACCAAGGGACATGACGATGCCGATCACGTTTCGGCCCTGCGCCGCACCCGATATCGTGATGTGGGGTGTGCAGGCGCGCATCGCGCATGCCGCCGGCCGGTTTCTTGTGCGGTGCAATTGCGCGATTACGGATGACGATGCGTATGCGAGCGTGACGAGCGTCGTGCGGGCCGGTGCAGCAGTTTGTCGCGCGTGCGGTCGCGACTGCGCCCGGCCGTGAAGAACAGCACCGCGAACACGAGCAGTGCGAGCAGCACGAGGATCTGGACGATACCGTTTTCCATGTCGCCTCCGGGATGTCGAGGGACGAAGGGCGCCGCGACCGGCCGTCAGCCGGCGGGCATGAGCGTGCCGGCGAGTAGCGTGTCGATGAAGCGCTTGGCCAGCGAGATCGAGATCCTGGCCGCATCCGCGTCGTTGCGGAACACGTGATGCTTCGGGGCGGGCAAGTACGCTTCGTGGCATCCGCCGGCACCGTGCCGGACCACGACGGTGAGCGGCTTGCATGGCGCACCGCGTTCGAGCCTTTCGCCGGCCACAGGGTCGACGAGCCGGACCGCGCGCATCCCGCCCTGGCGATAGGTCAGGCAGAGCGGCGAAGCCACGACGGCGCCCGCGGCAGGCGCCGGTCGTTCCGACCCCGCGCGGCGCGTGATCGGACGAATGGGCGCCGGGCCGTACTCACGTCAGCATCGGTATCGCTTCGATCAGCGCGATGCCGAGCAACGCACCGATCGCGGCGCCGATCAGTCTCGGATGCCACCGTAGATGCAGCGCCGTCAGCAGTGCGCCGAACAGGATCAGGCCCAGCAGCGTGAACGCGATCACGAGGTAACCCACTTCGAAGTCGCTATTGATGACCGCCATGATGCCTCCTTCCCCATGCTGGCGTGTCGTGTCCGGCAGGGCACATTCCGTCGACGTCGCACGCGAGGATGATCTGAATGAATTATATGTCGCGACGTGATGCAAAAAAGGCCCTCTCGCGCGGGATAGGGGGCGCAGGGGCGGCATGCCGGCGTGGCGAAGCGGGCGATGGACGCCTGGCGAGCTCGCTGCATCGCGCGGCCGGCTTGCCGCCGCGCGGCTTGACGCTCGCCGGCACGTCACCCACACTGGTTCGCACGACCGGCACGCGGCGTGCGAGCCGTCATGTGCGCGTCATGCGGATCGAACCGTCCGCGCCGGCGCGCGGCCCTGGCGCCCGGCAACGAGCGCGCGGAGAGCTTCGACGTGGTGCTTTTTCCTTCCCGATGGACTGGTCGCCTGCTCGCCTGTGTCATCGCGCTCGGCGTCGGCGCGGCCAAGGCCGATGTGCGCGACGCCGGCAACGCACTCGACACGGGCGGCGACGCGCCCGTCACGCTCGTCAGCGATGTCCACGAATTCGTGATCCAGCACGATGGTTCGCTCGACGAGCACGACGATTCGACGCTGCGCGCGAACAACGCGAACGGCATCGACGCGGTCGCGCAGCGCTACGTGTGGTTCGACAAGAATCTCGAGAAGGTGGACCTGCTCGCGGCCGAGACGATCGGCCGCGACGGTGTCGCGCATCCGGTCGGCGCGGACGGCATCCGCGACGTGCAGGAACCGCGTTCGGCCGGCGCACCGACGTTCCAGGACGGGCTGTTGCGCACCGTCGTGTTTCCTGGCGTCGAAGCCGGGTCGAGCACGCGCGTGGCGTTTCGCAAGACCCGCACGAAGCCGGTCAACCGCGGCTACTTCGGCTACACCGTGGAGCCGTCGCGCGAGCCGGTCGACAGCCAGCGGCTGATCTTCGACGTGCCGGCCGACATGCCGCTGTACGCGGAGGCGCGCGGCTACGTCGCGCTGCCGCCGGTTACCGCGAACGGCCGCACGCGCTACGAATTCGACTACCGGCACGGCCCGTACGACCGCATCGAGAGCGGCGCGGTCGGGTACCCGACCTACGGCGACCGGCTCGTCGTGTCGACGCTGCCCGACTACGCGGCGTTCGCCGCGCGCTACCGCAACGCGGCCGTCGATCCGGGCGCGGACGATCCGGCCGTCGCGCAGCTGGCGCGTGCGCTCACCGCGGGCGCTGCCGATCCGCGCGACAAGGCGCGCATCCTGTACGACTGGGTGCAGGCGAACATCCGCTACGTCGGGCTGTTTCTCGGCGAAACGGCCGCCGCGCCGCATCGCGTCACGGACATCCTGCGCAACCGCTACGGCGACTGCAAGGATCATGTCGCGCTGTTCGGCGCGCTGCTCGCGGCGGTCGGCATCCGCAGCGAACCGGTGCTGCTCAATCTCGGCTCCGTCTACACGCTGCCGTCGGTGCCGGGTTACGGCGGCGGTGCGATCAACCACGCGATCACGTGGCTGCCCGATCTCGAACGCTATGCGGATACGACGACGGCCGGCATCGCGTTCGGCTATCTGCCGCCGATCGTGATGGACCGTCCCGCGCTGCTCGTCGACACGGGCGTGCTGTCGCGCACGCCGGCCACGCAGCCGCGCGGCCGCATCGCGCGGGTCGAGATCGATGCGGCCGGGCCGGGGGGCACGCGTTTTCACGCGTACATCGAGGACGACGGCTGGACGGCCGAACTCGAGCGCAACCTGTTTCGCCGCGCGACGCCCGACCTCGTCGCGCAGCTCGCGAACAACCGTCTGCGGCAAAGCGGCTTGCGCGGCCGCGCACAACTGTCGACCAGCGACCGGCGCGTGACCGGCGGGCCGTTCGACGTGACGTTCTCGGGTACGCTCGATCATTTCGTGTGGCCCGACGGCACGACTGCGTTGCCCGCGCTGTCGAGCCTGACGGGCGGCATCGCGACGCAGGTCG
This sequence comes from Burkholderia sp. Ac-20344, assembly GCF_017104975.1. NCBI lineage: Bacteria > Pseudomonadati > Pseudomonadota > Betaproteobacteria > Burkholderiales > Burkholderiaceae > Burkholderia > Burkholderia sp. Ac-20344. Next base: position 27,272 of record NZ_JAAGPP010000030.1, on the reverse strand, counting down.
AGAGCTGGCTGGCCGAACCCGTGCGCACGCAGCCGTGGGGCTGCATCGGCGGCACGTTCGACGAGACCGGCCAGATCGCACTGCCGGCCGACGTCGCGGTGACCGACCTGCCGGCCGATACGGCCGTGCACGACCGCTTCGTCGACTTCACGTCGCATTACGTATTCGACGCGGCCGCGCGCGTCGTGCAGGTCACGCGGCGGATGACGGCGGCGTTCGGCCGTCAGGTGTGTACGCCGGACGAATTCACGGCACTGCGCGCGTCGCTCGAACGGATCGAACGCGACACGCAGGCGCAGATCGTCGTGCGGGCGAAAGGGCGTTGAACGGGCAGGGGAAGTGAGCGCGTCGATGTCGTCGGTCGACGCGCAGGAGGGACATCATGACGGAACGGGATCACGAGATCGCCGATCTCTCGAAGGAACTGCTGGGCCGGATCGTGCAGGGCACCATCGCCAGCGGTGCGGTCGTGGATATGGAGCAGTGCGCGGCGCTTGCCGTGCAGTGCGCGACGGCGCTGATCGACAAGCTGGAAGCGCGCAACGGTTGAGCGCTGCCATCAATCGAGGCGGCGATTTGAGCGACGCTTGGCGGCTGCGGCCGGTATCACACGTAAAGCGTGACGCGCGACACGTCACGCATTACGCGTCGACACGCACCTCGCCGTCCGCGCGCATGGCGCCCGGCGGCTTGCCCACCACGCGCTTGAACGCGCGGCTGAATGCGGCGAGCGACCCGTAGCCGAGCCGGTACGCGACGGCCTCGATCGTCTCGTGATCGCGCGTGATCCATTGCGCGGCGAGCCGCATCCGCAGCTCGGTCAGGTAGCGCACCGGCGTCATCCCGGTGGCCGCGAGAAAGCGTTCGGCGAATACCGAGCGCGACACGCCTGCTTCGGTCGCGAGTTCCGCCACGCTCCAGTTGCGGCCCGGGTCGCGATGCAGCGCGACGATCGCGCGGCCGAGCTTCGGCTCGCGCAGCGCCTGCACCCAGCCCGTCGCGTCGCCGCATCCGCACTCGACCCAGCCGCGCACGATGAACGCCGCGACCACATCCGCGAGCCGCGCAAGGATGCCCGCGAAGCCCGCGCGCGCCGAGCACGCTTCGCGCTCCATCGCGTCGAGCATCGGGCGGATTTCCGGGTAGCGCGCGAGCAGCGTGCCGACGTGCATGAACTCCGGCATCGTGCCGACGAGCGGCTGCATGCCGCCGAGATCGAGCTCCATGCACGCGCTGAAGATCAGCGCATCGCCGGCCCCCGGCTCGGTCGTCGCGCAACTGGCGGGCGACGCACCGGCCGACGCCACCGACGCCACCGTATCGCAGATCTTCGCGACCTCGAAGCCGTTGATCTCGCGGCACGGCGCATCGGGGTCCGACACCAGCGCATGCATGCCGCCGTGCGGCAGCAGGATCGCGTCGCCGGCCTCGAGCCGCATCGTGTCGCCCGATGCGTCGCGGAGCAGCACGGGCCCGCGCCCGACGAAATGGAACTGCGCGCGGCCCGTCTCTTGGCCGAAATTCAGCCCGAACGGCCGCGCGACCTGGATGCGGCGGTACTGGACGCCGCTCAGGCGCATCCCCAGCAGCAACTCGCTGACGAGGTCGTGCACGTCGGGGATGGGCGGAAGCAGGGGCTCGGACATATCGAGATTCGGACGATCGATCAACAAGAACGGATTGTATGTCATAGACCGTCCTGCCGTGGTTCCTTACGATACGCCGTCATCAGTATTTTCCCTAACCGACACGGAACCACGCATGAATCCCGGAATTTCCTCGGCCGCCTCGACGGCGGCCCCCCGCGAACCGGCCTGGGGTGCGGTATTCGCGATGACGCTCGGCGTCTTCGGGCTCGTCACGGCGGAATTCCTGCCCGCGAGCCTGCTGACGCCGATGGCCGACAGTCTCGGCGTGACCGAAGGCGTGGCCGGGCAGGCCGTCACGGCCACCGCGACGGTCGCGCTCGTCACGAGCCTGCTGATCTCGGCGCTGACGCGCACGATCGACCGGCGGCGCGTGCTGCTCGTGTTCTCGGTGCTGCTCGTCGCATCGAATCTGGCGGTCGCGTTCGCACCCAACCTGACGATGCTGCTGATCGGCCGCGTCGTGCTCGGCATCGCGCTCGGCGGCTTCTGGACGATGGCGACGGCCACCGCGATGCGGCTCGTGCCGACGGCGATGGTGCCGCGCGCACTGTCGATCATCTTCAGCGGCGTGGCGGTCGCGACGATCGCGTCCGCGCCGATGGGCAGCTACTTCGGTCACCTGATCGGCTGGCGCAACGTGTTCCTGATCGCGGCCGTGCTCGGCGGCATCGCGTTCGTGTCGCAGGTCGTCACGCTGCCGTCGATGCCGCCGAGCGGCACGACGCGGCTGCGCACGCTGATCGACGTGCTGCGCCGGCCGACCGTCGGCCTCGGGATGTTCGCGACGATCCTCGTGTTCACCGGGCATTTCGCGTTCTTCACGTACCTGCGGCCGTTCCTCGAACAGGTCGCGGGCGTCGGCGTGAACGGGTTGTCGGCGATCCTGCTCGGCTACGGCATCGCGAACTTCGTCGGCACGTCGCTCGCGGGCCGCGTGCTCGAACACCGGTTGCGGCCGATGCTGATCGGGATGCCCGCGCTGATGGTCGTGCTCGGCATCGCGCTCGTCGTGCTCGGCCGCGCGCCGATGGTCGATGCGGTGCTCGTCGCGTTGTGGGGGATGGCGTTCGGCGGCGTGCCTGTCGCGTGGTCGACGTGGGTCACGCGCACCGTGCCCGATGAGGTCGAGAGCGCGGGCGGGCTGATCGTCGCGGCGATCCAGCTCGCGATCGCGACGGGCGCGGCGGCCGGCGGCGTCGTGTTCGATGCAAACGGGGCGGCCGGCGTGTTCGTTGCGGCAGCCGTCGTGCTGGCCGTCGCGGTCGCGACGATCGTGACCGGCGTGCCGAAGCGTGTCGGCGTGGTGTCCGCGCTGGCGGAATGACTTGCAGCGGCGGGCCGCCCGGCCCGCCGCTCAGCGCACCGGTTTCGGGAAGCGCTTGGTTCGATGCAAGGTCTGGGAAAAGCCCGGCGACCTGTGATGGTCCTCCTCGTGGCCGGCCCGCCCCGTACCACGACCAAACGCGCGTCAGCCGCCTTGCCTGACCATCTCCGCCAGCGTCTTCATCGCCTGCAGGTACGGATACGGCCCGTGACTGATGCGGGCCACGCCGTATTCCGCGAAGTCGGCGAGCGTCGGCGTTTCCGCGACGCGCATCACGTTTACCGGTAGCGGCGACGCGGCCGTCAGCGTGCGGATGAGCGCGGGAGCGCGCAGCCCGGGCACGAACAGGCCGTCGGCACCGGCCGCAGCATACGCGCGTGCGCGGGCCAGCGTCGCGTCGAGCAGGCGCTCGTCGTGCGTGTCGGCCGGCGCCTTGAAGAACACGTCGGTGCGCGCGTTGATGAAGTAGTCGGCGCCCGCGCGATCGGCCGCCTGTCGTGCTGCTGCGAGACGGGCGGCCGCTTCATCGACGTCGCGCAATTCGCCCGTCGCCGGGAAGCTGTCTTCGAGATTGCAGCCGATCGCGCCGGCTTCGATGCTGAGCGCGATCGTCTCGGCCACATCCTCCGGCTGCTCGCCGTACCCGCTTTCGAGATCGACGGTGACGGGCAGGTCCGTGGCACGCGCGATCCGCTCGAGCACTTCCATCATGAGCGCGCGCGGCATCTGCTCGCCGTCGACGAAACCGTTGGCTGCCGCGACCGACCAGCTGCCGGTGGCCAGCGCGACTGCGCCTGCGTCGGCCGCCGTGCGCGCGCTGCCGGCGTCCCACACGTTGAACAGCGCCAGCGGCTGGCCCGCGCGGTGAAGCGACCGGAAATACGCGCCCTTCTCGTTGTTGCCCATGCTCGTCCCTCCTTGTGAATATCGGATCGGTTGTCGTGCCGAGCGATATTGCCACCGAATCGGGCGCCGCGAGGGATTCGTCCGATGACAACTGACAAGGCATGGCAGGAGTCGAGCGACCTGCCGCGCGCAGGCTCAGTCACGCGCGGCCGGATCGACCGACAGCGCGCGCAGCTGGCCGCGCAACTGATCGACTTCCCCCGGCGCGAACGGCCGTTCGATCTCGGTGTGAGTCTGCTGCCACAGTGGAAACGCTTCGGCCAGCAGGTCCTGGCCGGCCGGCGTCAGTTCGAGCAGGCGGCTGCGCCGGTCGTCCGGATCCTGCATGATCGTGACGAGGCCGCGCCGCTCGAGCGGCTTGAGCGCGGCCGTGAGCGTGGTGCGGTCCATCGCGAGCAGCGCCGCGACCGATTTCATCGGCGCCGGCCGGGGCCGGTTCAGCGACATCAGCAGCGAAAACTGGCCGTTGGTGAGATCCAGCGGGCGCAGCACGTCGTCGAAGATCCGCGCAAGATTGCGCGCCGCGCGCTGCATGTGCAGGCACAGGCAGCAATCGCGCACCATCAGCGTCGTTTCGAAAGGGAGCTTTTCTTTTCGTGCCATGTTACAATTGTGTTGATATCAACCTATCTTGTCAAGGTCGGGGCGCGGCAGCCCGTCGCGTCCGTCATCGGAGGAGACAGCATGAGTGCTCAACAGCAGTTGTATCTCGCGGTATTTCTCGGGACCAAGGATAGCCCCGCCATGAAGGCGTGGATGGCGCTGCCGGAAGAGGCGCGCCGCGCGCGCGAGCGCGACGGCATCGCCGCATGGCATGCATGGGTCGACCGGCATCGCGATGCAATCGTCGAGATGGGCGGGCCGCTCGGCAAGACGAAGACCATCGATGCCGCCGGCGTCACGGACACGGCGAACGCGATGAGCGGCTTTACCGTCGTGCGGGCGGCCTCGCACGAAGCCGCGGCCGCGCTGTTCGAGGGCCATCCGCATTTCACGCTGTTTCCCGGCGTGGCGATCGACGTGATGCCGGTGCTGGCGATTCCCGGCGCGTGAACGACGAGCGAGGCCAGGCGTCGTGTATCGGCGACGCGCGGTAGCCGACATGCGGACGTTTTCCCGACATTCTGGATGGAGACTGGCGATGAAGCTTTACGGATTTGCCGGCACCCGCTCGCAACGCGCGCTGTGGGGGCTGAAAGAGCTGGATGCCGATTTCGAGTTCATCTCGGTGAACCTGCTCCAGGGCGAGCACAAGCGGCCCGAATTCCTGCGCCTCAATCCGGCCGGCAAGGTGCCCGTGCTGGTGGACGGCGATCTCGTGATTCCCGAATCGGCCGCGATCGTGCTGTATCTCGCGGACAAGTACCCGGAGAAGGCGCTGCTGCCGGTCGATCCGGCGCTGCGCGCGCAGGCCTATCGGTGGGTCATGTTCGCGGTGACGGAGCTCGAGCAGCCGCTGTGGCGGATCACGCGGCACTCGTTCATCTATCCGCCGGAGAAGCGTTCGCCGGCCGATATCGAGCTGGCGCGCGAGGATTTCAAGACGATGGCCGCGATCCTCGACAAGCATCTCGAAGGGCGCGAGTTCATCGTCGGCGACACGCTGACGGTGGCCGATTGCGTGACGGCTTACCTGATCGACTGGGCGGGCGAGTGCAACCTGATCGAACCGTTCCCGCAATTGCGTGCTTATCTCGAACGGTTGTATGCGCGGCCGAAGGCGCCGCAGCGGATCGCGGACGCGCGCAAGGCGGCGTGAACGGGCGGCAGCCGGTCATGCGTTGCATCGGCATGGCCGACCGCTGCGTGTGCGCAGTCGGCGAGCGGCAGTCTCGCCGCGTTTCAGGATGGTGAAGCGTGCGTCGCGAACGCGGCGCACGCAGGTGCTCACACCACGTCGTCAGGCCCGCCGAGCATGCGACACAGCATCGACAGGTCGCTGAGCGTGACGTGCGGCGTCGCGGCCTGCTGCTGCACACGCTCCGCTTCCGGATGCGTATCGCGCACCACCCACGCTGCCTGAAGCCCCGCGTTCAATGCGCCGACGATATCGAGGTGGTAGTCGTCGCCGACATGCAGCAATTCCGCCGGCCGCACATCGAGCGTCTCCGCCGCGGCATGAAATATCCCGGGCTCAGGCTTCGCGACGCCGAACACCTGCGCGCTGAGCGTCGTACGAAAGAATTCGCCGCCGCCGGTCAGCCGGAGATCCGCGTTGCCGTTGGTCACCGCGATCAACGGAAACCTCGCGCTCAACCACGCGAGCGCCGGCAACGCATCTTCATAGAATTCGACCCGGTTGCGCGCGGCAAAGAAGGCCGCGTACGCACGCTCGGTGAGCGCGACGTTTTCGTTCGCACGTTCCAGCGCAAGCCGGATCGATCCGATTCTCATTGCACGGAAGTCACCAGCGAGCTCGGGGCACAATCGTTCGTATTCCTCACGCAAATCGCTCAGTGCCTGCTGCGTGGGCAGCACACTCTCGGTACCGGGCGCGTGCTCGATCAGCCACGTGCGAAGCTCCCCTTCGGCCCGTACCACGGACGGCCCGAACGGCCACAGGGTGTCGTCCAGGTCGAATGAGAGGGCGGAAACTTTGGTGAGACGCATGGCGATTGACGGGGAGTTTCGTTTACCAGGGCCACGGAATGGAGATTCCGGTGCCATTTTCCAGAGCCTGCCGATACAGGAAGCGTGCGACGGTCAGGTCCTGAAGCGCGAGCCCGGTCATGTCGAAGACGGTGATCTCGTGCGGCGCACGGTCGACCGACGCGGTTCCGGCGAGGATGTCACCGATTTCCGTGCGTGGCAAATCCGGTGCCCACTGGCACTCGCCGATGCTGCGCGCCTGATCGTGATCGTCCACGACAATCCGCGCGCGTTCCAGCACGCCTGCCGGCAGCTCCCGCTTGCCGGCGGTGTCGGCGCCGACGCAGGTCAGGTGGGTGCCCGGCTGGACCGCATCCGCGTCGAACAGCGCGCCGCCGCCAGGCGTTGCCGTGATGACCACGTCGCTATCGGCCACCGCGTTGTTCCGGTCGCGCGCGACGCCGATCGTGCATCGTTCCCGGAAGGCCGATTCGAACACCGGGTCGGGCTCGCCGCTGACGTTCACGTACTGCACGGTGCACCGTTGCGGCAGCAGCCCGAGCGCGTAATCGAGCTGGACGCGCGCCTGCACGCCCGTGCCGAACACGCAGATTCGCGCGCTGTCGCGACGCGCGAGCAGTTGCAGACCGAGGCCGCCGGCGGCGCCGGTTCGCGCGGTGGTGATCGCATTGCCGTCCATGATGCACAGCGGTCGGCCCGTGGCCGGGTCGAACAGCGCGACGGTGGCCTGATGCGGTTCGCCGCCGAGCCCGCGGTTGCCGGGCCAGAATCCGGCCGCCTTGAAACCGAGCAGATCCTGATTCGCGACATCGCCCGACTTGATGCCGAACACGCCGCCGGTGTGCAGTTTCTCGCGCACCACCGGGAACACGCGTCCGGCCCGTTGACTATGCAGCACGAAGGCTTCGCGAACGGCCGCCGTCACTTGCGCGGCCTGGAGGGCGGGCGCGACGGTATCGCGGTCGAGAAGCAGGAGTTGGGCGTCTGTCGGCATGTTCGGGCAAGCGCTTTCGGCGCCGGGCAAATCGGGGTTGTTTAAAGTTTGTCCATATTTGGACAAATAGTCAATTCGTCGAAGGGGCGACGCGGATGCGCGGTCGGGTTCACCACCCGTAGAAGCGCGGCCACGTCTGCGCGCCGCCGTCTTTGCCGATCGCCTGATATTCGGGATGTTGCGCACCGGTGGCGCACGCGTGATTCGGCAGGATGCGCAGGCGGGTGCCGATCGGAAACCGTTGCGCGATGCCGGCGTCGGGCGAGCCCGAGCACGACACGATCCCGTGCTCCTGGTTGGCGGCGCTCATCACGTAGTCGCCGAGCACGTCGCCGTGTTCGGTGCAGACCTGCCCGTAGCCGAAGTCGTGCGCCTGGCGCTGCGTGCCGCGGTCGCGGCTCATCGCCATCCAGCCTGCGTCGACGATCGCCCAGCCTTTTTCTTCCTGGTGCCCGATGACGGTGGTCAGCACCGACAGCGCGATGTCGGACAGATCGCACACGCCGATGTTGTGCATCACGAGATCGAACATCACGTACACGCCGGCGCGCACCTCGGTAACGCCGTCGAGGTTCTGCGCCGCGAGGGCGGTGGGTGTCGACCCGATGCTCACGACCGGGCAGGGCAGCCCGGCGGCCCGCAGGCGCTCCGCCGCCCGCACGGTGCGGCTGCGTTCCTGCTCGGCGATGGCCGCCAGCGCTTCGGGCGTGCTGTATTCGTAGCTGGAGCCCGCGTGCGCCAGCACCCCGCCGAGCACCATCCCGCCGTCGACCAGCGCGCGGCCCACGTCGATCAGCAAGTCGGCGTCGGGCGGAATCCCCGAGCGGTGGCCGTCGACGTCGACCTCGATCCACACTTCGAAGCGCTCGCCATGCGCGCGCCCGAATGCGGCGATCGCGTGCGCGGCCGGCAGGCTGTCGGCGAGCAGCTTCAGGTCGCAACCCTGCCGGCGCAGCGCGAGCGCCTGGCCCAGCTTCGCGGGCACCATGCCGACCGCGTAGACGATGTCGCGGATACCGTGCGCGAAGAACTGCTCGGCTTCCTTGAGCGTCGACACGGTGATGCCCTGCGCGCCAGCCGCGATCTGGGCATCGACGACGTGCGTGCACTTGGTGGTCTTGACGTGCGGCCGGAACCTGACGCCGAGCACGTCCAGATGCGCCTGCATGCGGTCGATGTTGTGACGCATGCGGCCGACGTCGATCAGGGCGGCCGGGGTGTTGAGGGTTTGAAGGTCCACGATGCGTTGCCTCGGAGGGTTGCAGATGAGAACACTGTAGAGGCGTCGACGGGCTGCGTGTTTAACGCATGGCTAATCTGGCATTAAACGCTGTTTAATCGACCGGATCGTGTGGACGCGTGGCGCGGCTCATGCCTTGGCGCGCCAAGGCGGCGGGCTCAGAAACCGCGTCGCGGCTTCGAGGAACACCCGTTGCCGCGCGGAACGGCCGGTGCGCGACGGCAGCAGTGCCGTTACCGGCGCGGGCGGCAGATTCCAGTCCGGCAGCAACCGGACGAGCTTGCCGCTTGCCAGCAGCGGCGCGACATCCCACTCCGAGCGTTCGACGATCCCGAGCCCCGCCAGCGCCCAATCGGTGATGACGGTGCCGTCGTTGGACGACAGCGCACCCGTGACGCGGATCACGGTAGACCGTCGCGGCTCGCCTTTGGCACCGCCGCGTGGCGAGAAGCGCCATCGCGGGATGTCCTCGTCGTTCTCGCGCAGGCACAGGCAGTCGTAGCGGGCCAGGTCGGACGGATGGTTCAGTTCCTTGATGCGACGCGCGTAGGCGGGGCTCGCGCACAGGAAGCGTTCGTTGGGCGCGAGCGGATACCCGATCCACGACGACGACTTGAGGCTGCCGACATGGACGACCACGTCGGCGCCCGACGCGCTGGTCAACGGGCTCTCCGACAGGTGGAGCGCGATGTCCAGCTTCGGATGCGCGCGTTGCACGTCGCGCACGATCCGCGCGACGTACTTTCTGCCGAAGCCGAGCGGGGCGACGACGCGCAGCGTGCCCTGCACGTCGCCGTGGTCGCCCGCAATGCTGACCGGCAACGCCTCTACGCGCTCGAGAATGTCGACGGCTTCCTGGTACAGCCGTTGCCCTTCGTCGGTCAACGTGATTCCTTTCGGTTGCCGCACGGCGAGCCGTGCGTTCAATCGCGCCTCCATCCGCTGCAGGCGGATCGTGACCGCGGGCGGCGTGAGATCGAGCAATCGCGCGGCAGAAGCCAGCGAGCGCGACGTGCCGATCGCGCGTACGAGTCGAAGGTCGTCGAGGTCGAGCATTTCATGTCTCTTAATGCTGAGTGTGTCGAGCATTAAACCTCACATCGGGACGCGAATCCATCGATGCGGCTTCGGATCGCGTTGGCAACGCATCGAACCGGATCGCATCGCCGCTTCGAGTGACGCGGCCCGCGACTCCACGCCCCGTTACCGGCCGAGCCCGAAAATCAGCGACCGGTGCGCGGCGACCCCGGCCATCACGCCCGACGCCGACGCGAACGTCGCGTTGGTCATCGGTGTCGACGCGTCGCCGGCCGCGAATACGCCGGCGACGCTCGTCTGCTTCCCCGCATCGACACGCACGACCGGGCCGAGCGGCCCGTCGTCGAATGTACAGCCGAGCTGCTGCGCGAGATCGCTCGCCATTGCCGTGCGGGCGCCGACGAACAGGGCATCGATCGCCACGACCTGCCCGTCGGCGAGCCGCAGCGCGTCGATACGCGGCGCATCGCCCAGGATCTCGACGACCGGCGACCGCTCGATGCGTACGCCGCGCGCATCGAGCAATGCGGCTTCCTCTTCATTCGCATCGACCACACCCTGCGTGAACCACGTCGTCGGGCCCCAGTCCGGAATCAGGATCGCCTGATGCACCGACAGCGGATGCGTGGCGAGCACGCCGAGCCGCTGGCCACTCACCTCGTACCCATGGCAATACGGGCAATGCAGCACGCTGACGCCCCAGCGCTCGGCGAGCCCCGGCAGCGCCGGCAGTTCGTCGCGGATGCCGGTCGCGAGGATCAGCCGGTCGGCGCTCGCACGGCTGCCGTCGGCGAGCGTCACGTGGAAGCGGCCGTCCGCATCGCGTTCGGCCGTGCGTACATCGCCTGCGATCCGCTGCACGGTCGGATACGCGGCGAGCTGCGCGGCGGCTTCGTCGACGATCTGCGCGGGCGGCTTGCCGTCCTGCCCGAAAAAGCCGTGTGCATGCGCGGCAAAGCGGTTGCGCGGCCGGCCGGCGTCGATCACGAGCACGCGGCGGCGCGCCCGCGCCAGCTGCATCGCGGCCGACAGCCCCGCAAAGCTGCCGCCGATCACGATCACTTCATGATGGTCATGCATGCACCCACTCCTTTCCTGAACTTGCGTGAATGACGGACGTGCTCCGATGGCGGCCAACTCATGAAACACGAGAAGTTGCATGATAGGGCGATGGTATCATTCATGCAACTTCAGAAGTTTCGAGAGAGAGGGCGCCGCCCGTGAGAACCGATAGCCGTTTGTCGCGCATGCTGCATGCGCTGATCCACCTGGACCAGGCCGACGGCCCGATGACGTCCGAAGCGATCGCGACGATGCTGTGCACGAACCCGGTCGTCGTGCGGCGCCTGCTCGGCGGCCTGCGCGACTGCGGCTACGTGCAGTCGGAGAAGGGGCATGGCGGCGGCTGGGCGCTGAGCGTCGCGCTCGACGACATCACGCTGCTCGACGTCTATCGCGCGGTGGGCGAGCCGCCGCTGTTCTCCGATCTCGTCACCGACGACGAGGCCGAATGCCTGGTCGAGCAGGCCGTCAACGCGCACCTGTCGGCCACGCTGAAGGAGGCCGAGACGACACTGCTCACCCGCTTCGGCGAAGTCACGCTCGGCATGCTGTCGCGCGATTTCGAAGCGAAGCACGCGAAGCGGCGCAAGCCGCGCTGACGCGCTGCAGCATCGCGGCCGGGCGCGCCTGACGGGCGATCCTGCTCGGCCGAAAACGCTGCGCCGCGATGTTCTGTCCCCCAACTTCTGCCCGGTTCGCCCGCCACAGGGCAAAATACGGGTTTTCCGCACCCGCGAGGGCGCGACCGAATCACGCGCCGGGCGGCGGCGGTGCGCAATCCGCACGCCGCCGCCCGGCGCCCAGGCAAGAACGCTCGCCGTGTCGCGAGCCCACAGGAGTCCAGACCCCATGCCCGAATCCAACCTGTCCTTCTTCGGCCGGCTGTCGCTGGCCGTCGGCACGTTCTTCTCCGTGCTCGGCAACCGCGAGTTCGCGGCTGGCGTGCTGCGCGTGCGCGATGGCGCCCCGGCGCCCGCCGCTGCCCCGACCCCGACCCCGACCCCGGCCCCGGCCCCGGCCCCGGCGCCCGCCGCCGCGCCCGTGAAGGCGCCGGCGCCCGAGCTGCGCGAAGCGAGCCCGCAGGCTGCGCTGCAACTGCTCGGCCTACTGCAGCGCGATGCGCGCTTCATCGACTTCGTCGAGGAAGACATCGCCGGCTACGCGGACGCCGACATCGGCGCGGCCGCACGCCTCGTGCACGACGGCTGCCGTGCCGCGCTGCGCGAACACTTCACGATCGTGCCGGTGCGCGACGAAGCCGAAGGCAGCCGCGTGACGCTGCCCGCCGGCTTCGACGCGACGGCCGTGCGCGTGACCGGCAACGTGGTCGGCGCCGCGCCGTTCACGGGCACCGTCAGCCATCGCGGCTGGCGTGTCGCCGACGTGCGCCTGCCGAAGCTGACGGGCAGCCACGACGCGTCGGTCGTCGCACCGGCGGAGGTGGAACTGTGAGCGATCCGCGCTATTCGATCGGTATCGATCTCGGTACGACCCACTGCGCGCTGTCGTACGTCGACAGCGCCGCGAGCGACGGCGAAACCATCACGCAGCAGGTGCTGCCGATCGCGCAGCTCACCGCGCCCGGCGCGCTGGAGTCGCGCGACCTGCTGCCGTCGTTCCTCTACCTGCCGCATGAAAGCGAACTCACGCAGGGCGACCTGACGCTGCCGTGGACGGCCTCGCGCGGTTTCGCGGTCGGCGAGATGGCGCGCACGCGCGGCGCCGGCACGCCGATCCGCCTCGTGTCGAGCGCGAAGAGCTGGCTGTGCCATCCGGGCGTCGACCGCCGCGCGGCGATCCTGCCGAGCGATGCGCCGCCGGAAGTGTCGCGCGTGTCGCCGCTGGAAAGCTCGATCCGCTACCTGACGCACCTGCGCGAAGCGTGGGACCACGCGCATCCCGACGCGCCGTTCGCTGACCAGGACGTGACGGTGACGATCCCCGCGTCGTTCGACCCGGCCGCGCGCGAACTGACGGCCGAGGCCGCCCGCGCGGCCGGCTACTCGCGGATGACGCTGCTCGAGGAGCCGCAGGCCGCGCTGTACAGCTGGATCCAGAAGAGCCAGGGCGGCTGGCGCAAGCAGGTGCAGGTCGGCGACCTGATCCTGTGCGTCGACGTCGGCGGCGGCACGACCGACCTGTCGCTGATCGCGGTGGTCGAGCGTGACGGCAATCTCGAACTGCATCGCGTGGCCGTCGGCGAGCACATCCTGCTCGGCGGCGACAACATGGACCTCGCGCTCGCGCACGTGGTCGCGCGCAAGCTGGCGCAGCAAGGCACGCAGGCCGATCCGTGGCAACTGCGCGCGCTCACGTACGCGTGCCGTTCCGCGAAGGAAACGCTGCTGTCCGACCCGACGACCGACGCGGTGCCGCTCGTCGTGCCGAGCCGCGGCTCGAAGCTGATCGGCGGGTCGATCCGCACGGAGCTGACGCGCGCGGAACTCACGCAGACGATCCTCGAAGGCTTCTTCCCGCAAGTCGATGCAGCCGCGCGCCCGGTGAGCCGCGCGCGCGTCGGCCTGACGCAGCTCGGCCTGCCGTATGCGCAGGACGCGGGCATCACGCGTCATCTCGCGGCGTTCCTCGGCCGCCAAGTCGCGGCGCTCGACTCGCTCGAAGGGGTGCAGCGCACGCTGCCGCAGGGCGCGACGTTCCTGCATCCGACCGCCGTGCTGTTCAACGGCGGCGTGTTCAAGTCGGCGCTGCTCACGCAGCGCGTGCTCGACACGCTCAACAGCTGGCTCGCCGCCGAAGGTGCGCCGCCGGCGCGCTTGCTCGAAGGCGCGGATCTCGATCTCGCGGTTGCGCGCGGCGCGGCGTACTACGGCTTCGTGAAGCGCGGCCGTGGCGTGCGCATTCGCGGCGGCACGGCGCGTGCGTACTACGTCGCGATCGAATCGGCGATGCCCGCGGTGCCGGGGCTCGAACCGCCGGTGCAGGCGCTGTGCGTCGCGCCGTTCGGGATGGAGGAGGGCTCGGACGCGGCACTGCCGCCGCAGGAGTTCGGCCTCGTCGTCGGCGAACCGGTGCAGTTCCGCTTCTTCGGTTCGTCGGTGCGCCGTCAGGATCAGGTCGGCACGCTACTCGACTACTGGTCGCCGGAAGAGCTGCAGGAGCTGGAAGAAATCCAGGCGACGCTGCCCGCCGAAGGGCGCACCGTCGGCGAGGTCGTGCCCGTGAAGCTGCATGCGCGCGTGACCGAGGCCGGCACGCTCGAACTCGAGGCGATCCCGAGCGGCACGGACGAGCGCTGGAAGGTCGAGTTCGACGTGCGCGGCGCCGCCTGAGCGCGATGAAGCGCTATACGGTCGGGATCGACCTCGGCACGAGCAATACGGTCGTCGCATACGTCGAGGCCGGTTCCGACGCGATCCGCGTGTTCGACGTCGAGCAGCTGGTCGGCCCCGGCGCGGTGGCGGCACAGCCGCTGCTGCCGTCGGTGCGCTATCACCCGGCGGCGGGCGAGCTGCCGCCGGACACGCTGCGGCTGCCTTGGGCGGCTGAAGCGAAAGCGAACGCGAACGCGGCCGGTGCGACACCGGCCGTGATCGGCCGCTACGCGCGCACGCTCGGCGCGCAGGTGCCGGGCCGGCTCGTCACGAGCGCGAAGAGCTGGCTGTCGCACGCGTCGGTCGACCGGCTCGCGGCAATCCTGCCGTGGGGTGCGACCGACGGCGTCGACAAGGTGTCGCCGGTCGATGCGAGCGCGAGCTATCTCGCGCACGTGCGCGACGCGTGGGACGCCCGCTTTCCCGACGCGCCGCTCGCGAAGCAGGACGTGATCCTGACGGTGCCCGCGTCGTTCGACGACGGCGCGCGCGCACTGACGGTCGAGGCTGCGCGGCGCGCGAAGCTGCCCGCGCTGCGGCTGCTGGAAGAGCCGCAGGCCGCGTTCTACGACTGGCTGTACGGCCAGCGCGCTACGCTGCGCGACACGTTCGCCGCCGCGCGGCGCGTGCTGATCTGCGACGTCGGCGGCGGCACGACCGACCTGACGCTCGTCGATGTCGCGCCGGGCGACGACGGCGAGCCGATTTTCACGCGGGTCGGCGTCGGCAACCACCTGATGCTCGGCGGCGACAACATGGATCTCGCGCTCGCGCGCCTCGTCGAGACGCGGCTGACCGAGCCCGGCACGCGGCTGTCCGCCGCGAGCCTGTCGCAACTGGTCGAGCGTTGCCGTGCCGCGAAGGAGCGGCTGCTCGGCGACGATGCACCCGAATCCGTCAACGTCACGCTGCTCGGCGCGGGCAGCAAGCTCGTCGGCGGCGCGCGTTCGGCCGAGCTGACGCGGCAGGAAGTCGAGCAGATCGTCGTCGACGGCTTCTTTCCGCAGGTCGGCGCCGGCGAGTTGCCGCGCCGTGCGCGCGCCGCGATCGTCGAATTCGGGTTGCCGTATGCGAGCGACGCGGCCGTCACGCGGCACGTCGCCGCGTTCCTGAATCGTCATGCCGAAGGCCCGCTGCCCGACACGCTGCTGCTCAACGGCGGCGTGTTCCGCGCGGGCGCGCTCGCCGGCCGTCTCGCGCAGACGCTCGGCGCGTGGCGCGGTGCGCCGCTCGACGTGCTGCACAACGCGCATCCGGACGTGGCCGTCGCTCGCGGCGCGGCGGCCTACGGGCTCGCGCGCGCCGGGCATGCGCCGCGTATCGGCGGCGGCTCCGCGCGCAGCTATTTCCTCGTGCTCGACGATGGCGCGGCCGATTCCGCCGCGCGTGGTGTCTGCCTGTTGCCGCGCGGTGCGGAAGAGGGGCGCGAGATCCGGCTCGACGATCGCACGTTCGCGCTGCAGCTCGGGCAGCCGGTGCGTTTCCACCTCGTATCGACGGTGGCCGAGACCAGGGTTCAACCCGGCGATCTCGTCGATCTCGACGGCGGCGATTTCGTGCGGCTGCCGCCGATCGCGACGGTCGTCGACGCGAAAGCGGGCGGCGACGCGCGCGAAACGCCGGTGAAGCTCACGGCGTCGCTGACCGAGGTCGGCACGCTTGAAATGCACTGCATCGCGACCGACGATGCGGCGCGCCGCTGGCGGCTCGAATTCCAGTTGCGTGGCGATACGCCCGCGCAGGGCGACGACGCTGCGCTCGCGCGGCATCCACGGCTCGACCAGGCGATCGAGCTGATCGAGCGCTCGTTCGGCAGCAAGGCCGCCGACGTCACGCCGAAAGACACGCGCCGGCTGCGCGCGCAACTCGAACAGGTGCTCGGTGCGCGTGAAGAGTGGGACGTCGCGCTCGCGCGCGAACTGTTCGATGCGTTGCTCGCGCGCGCACGGCGGCGGCGACGCTCGGCCGATCACGAGCGTGCGTGGCTGAACCTCGCCGGCTATTGCCTGCGCCCGGGCTTCGGGCATCCGCTCGACGCCTGGCGCATCGAGCAGCTGTGGCCGCTGTTCGACGACGGGATTCAATACGTGACCGACGCTCAGGTGTGGTCCGAGTGGTGGACGCTGTGGCGGCGCGTGGCCGGCGGCCTCGACGACGACGCGCAGACGCAGGTGCGCGACGCGATCGCATTCCTCGAACCGACCGACGACAAGCGGCGCAAGCTGCCGTTCGATCCGGGCAAGGTCGGGCCGGCCGACATGACGCGGCTGTCTGCGTCGCTCGAGCGGCTGCCCGTCGAACGCAAGGTCGAACTGGCCGAGCGCCTGATCGCGCAATTGCAGAAGCCGCCGGAGCGTGCGCTGTGTGCGTGGGCACTCGGGCGCATCGGCGCGCGCCGACCGTTCTACGGCAGCGCGCACAGTGTCGTGCCGGCCGAAGTCGCCAACGGCTGGCTCGATGCGCTGTTTGCGCTCGACTGGAAACAGGTGGAACCGGCCGCGTTCGCGGCGGCACAGATCGCGCGGATGACCGGAGACCGTTCGCGCGATCTGCCGGACGACACGCGGGAGGCCGTGATCAAGCGCCTGTCGGCCGCGAATGCGTCGGCGGCATGGATCGACATGGTGCGCGAGGCAATCGCGTTCGACGAAGCCGACACGGTGCGCGTGTTCGGCGAAACGCTGCCGGCGGGGTTGAAGCTGATCACGGCATGAGTGGCGCGGTGTGCTCCGGCATCATTCGGATGCCGGAGCATTTCGCGGGATTGCCGATGCGTGATGTTGCTCGCTGATTCAACGTCCTTCGAATACGCAAACGGCTGCCGTTGCATCGCATCGGCAGCCGTTTGTGCGTTGCGAGCCTGCCGATCACATCTGTGGCGCCGTCTCGCGTGGCGATGCGGTCGACTTCACGGCTATCATGTTCGGCGCGCTTGCCCGCCGCGCAAGATGAATCCCCGCCAGCATGCAGCGCACCGATCCGCCGGCCAGTTCGATCGTCGGCACGTCGAGCGGCAGCAGGTGCGCGGAACGCTCGATCGTCGCGCGCTGCATCGGCGTGAGACAGTCGTACGCGCGCCGCGACAGCGCGAGCACACGTCCCTCCTTGCCCGACAATTCCAGCGTATTGCCTGCGAAGTTCGCGATCTGCGATGCATCGAGCGCGATCACCGCGCGTCCCGTTTCGGCCAGCCGTTGCGCGATTTCGTCACGACGGCGGCGGTCGGCAATGAGTTCGAGGCCGACCATCGCGAACTCCGTCGCGACGCTCATCATCACGTTCGTGTGATAGATCGGCCGCCCGTCGGCATCGGCCGTATCGAAGCAGATCGGCTCGAAATTGAAGTTCGTGCAGAAGCGTTCAAGCGCGACCGGATCGGCGCGGCGCGAACGCGCGGTGTACGCGATCCGCGCGACGTGGTCGAGCACCATCGCGCCGGTGCCTTCGAGGAACACGTCGTCGTATTCGAGCCCCGAGTAGTCGATCACGTCCTGCACGCGATATTCGGCCTTCAGCATCTCGATCACGTCCGCGCGCCGCTCACGGCGGCGGTTCGGGCTATGCATCGGATACAGCGCGACGTGGCCGCCCGGATGCGTCGAGAACCAGTTGTTCGGGAACACGGAGTCGGGCGTGTCGCGCTCGCCGTGGTCGTCGAACACGTGCACGCGCACGCCCGCGTCGGCGAGCGTTTGCGCGGCGGCCGTGACTTCGTCGCGCGCGGCGGCCGACACCGACGACGTGTCGCTCGTCACGCCGCCGGACGTGCGCTGGAAGGCATTGTCGGCCGCGGTCTGCGGGTTCGGCAGGAAGCGGTGCGGCCGGATCATCACGACGGCGGCCGGCGCCTGGATCGATACGAGATTCATGGAAGGCAGGAGCGAAAGGCAAGGGGCCGGGCGGCGCACGAGCCGCCCGGGGATGACGGTCAGCGTGCGAGCGCGGCGACGGCCTCGGTCGCGTACGCCGCATGACCCTGCGCGATCGCGGCCGGGTCGTCGATCAGCGCGAACAGGTTCTTCGGGTCGACGGCCGGCGGAATCAGCGCGATCTCGACGCCCGCGTTGTGTTGCTGCGCGAGCGCATACAGGTAGCGCAGCGCCGAGTAATCCTCGAGCGCGAAGCCGACCGAGTCGAACACCGTCACTTCGTCCGCGCGTTCGCGGCCGGTCGTCTCGCGTTGCAGCACGCGCCACAGCTCGGTGACGGGGAAGTCGGCCGGCATCTGCTGGATCTCGCCCTCGATGCGCGACTGCGGCTCGAATTCGACGAACACGCGGCCCGCATGCAGCACGCCCGCCTCGAGTTCGGTCTTGCCGGGGCAATCGCCGCCCACGGCGTTCAGGTGCATGCCGGGCTCGATCATGTCGGCCGTGACGATCGTCGCGTACGCCTTGTCGGCGGTGACGGTCGTCACGATGTCGGCGCCGCGTACGGCGTCGGCGGTCGACGCGGCACGCACGATGCGTAGCGCCGGGTACGCGGCGAGGTTCTGCACGAGCTTGTCGGTCGCGCGCGGATCGACGTCGAACACGCGGATTTCGTCGATGCCGAGCAGCGTGTGGAACGCGATCGCCTGGAATTCGCTCTGCGCGCCGTTGCCGATCAGCGCCATCGTGCGCGAATCGGGGCGGGCGAGCACCTGGGCGGCGAGCACCGACGTCGCGGCCGTGCGCAGCGCGGTGGTCAGCGTGAGTTCGGCGAGCAGCAGCGGGTAGCCGGTATCGACTTCGGCGAGCGCGCCGAACGCCATCACCGTGTGCATCCCGCGCGCGGCGTTGACGGGGTGGCCGTTCACGTACTTGAACGCGAACAGCGACGCGTTCGCGACGGGCATCAGTTCGATCACGCCGTCGCGCGAGTGGCACGCGACGCGCGGCGACTTGTCGAAATCGGCCCAGTGCAGGTAATCGGCGCGCAGCGTGTCGACGAGTTCGCGCAGGAACGTCGTGACGCCGGTTTGGGCGATCAGGCGGGCGGTGGCGGGAACGTCGAGGAAGCGGGTCATCGGTCTGTCTCCATTGTGTTGCCGGTACGCGTGTCCGGCGTTCTGGTCGACCGGGCGGGCGCTTCGGCCCGGGCCCCGGCTCCATCAAATGCGGCGTGGCGGCGTGGTCTGCCGGTCGATGAAGTCATTATTTCCGGGAGTCGAGCCAACAAAAAGACGGCAAAAGTGGCAGATTTCTCGATAGACTTGACACATTGCTACGCCGATTTGGCAATGTGTTCAATTCATGTGGGTCGGAATGCGCGCTCTCCGGGGCGCTGGCGGCCCGCTCGCGTTCGTCACGTTCAACAGGAAGCCCCGTTCATGATCACGCTCGACGACGTCGACCGGCAGCTCATCGCACTGCTGCGCGACAACGCGCGACTGCCCGTCGTCGCGCTGGCGAAGGAATTGCGCGTCGCGCGCGCGACCGTGCAGAACCGGCTGACGCGGCTGGAGAAGAACGGCGTGATCGTCGGCTATACGGTGCGGCTCAAGCCGGCGGCGGAACGGCACCGGATCCGCGCGCTGATGTCGATCGCGGTGCAGGGCAATCGCGGCGCGGAAGTGGTGAAGGTGCTGCGCGGGCATCCGAACGTCGCGTCGATCCACAGCACCAACGGGCGCTGGGATCTCGTCGCCGAGCTGCATGCCGATTCGCTCGAGCACTTCGATCGCGTGCTCGGTGCGATCCGGTTGATCGACGGGATCGCGAATACCGAGACGAGTATTCTGCTGTCGACGCACAAGGCGTGACGCGGGCGGGTGGCCCCCGCGTCAGCCTGCGTACAGGTTCGGGTTGCCCAGGCTTCAGGCGTGGGCCGCCGGCTCCGGAAACACCGGCTCGCCCAGCGTCAACATCAACCGGTTCGCCCACGCGAAGATCGCGACCGCGTGCGACAAGTCGAGAATCTCCTCATGCGTCAGCCCTTCGGCTTCCAGCGCGGCGATATCGTGCGCGTCGACCGAATCCGGCCGCTCGGTCAGCGCGATTGCATAGCGGACGATCGCGCGTTCGCGCGCCGTCGTGCCGGCCGTCGACGGATCGGCGAACACCTGCTCGATCGCGTCGGTGCGTTTCGCGAGCTGCGTGAAGCGCTGCGCATGCACGGATGCGCAATACACGCAGCCGTTCACGCGCGACACGGCCGTGCTGGCCAGTTCGCGCTCCGCGCGCGATAGCCCGCCGGGGCCGTACATGATCGCGTTGAATACGCCCGAGCGTTGCCGCAGGATCTCGGGAAGATGGACGAGCAGCAGGTAATAGTCGGACGTCTTCGCGTGCGGGTGGCTCGCTTCGAGCACGGCAAGCTGATCGGGTGTTGCGGCGTCGAGCGCAACGGTGTCGAGCCAGGCACGCCAGCCGAGCGTGTCGGACGTGAAGCCGTGGGCGGTCGTCGTCATGCGGCCTCCTTGGCGGCACGTGCCTGAAGCGCTTGCGCGGCAACGGCGACGCGCAGCTGATACGCGACGAACGCAACGAGCTGCGACAGCGCGACGATCGCGGGTGTCGTGAGTCCGGCGGACTTCAGCGCATCGAGATCGGACGGGCGTGCATCGACGGGGGAAAGCGTCAGCAGGCGCGCATGCGCAAGGATCGCGCCGGTGCGTCGAGGCAGTGCGTCGAACGCATCGGCGTCCGCGTGTGCGATATCGTCGAGCGTGCCGCCTGCCTCGACCAGTCGTGCGCGATAAGTCTCGGCCAGTGCCGATGCATTCGATTTTTGTGCGACATACCGGGCCACGTGCAATCGTTCGGTAAGCGAAAGATCGGGCAGCGCGGGATCGAACAGCGCAGCCTCGCTTAGCCGAGTATGAAGCAGCACCTTTTCGCGCGCGCGGCGCAGCGTGGCGACCGCATCGCCGTCGCGCAGGCCGGCTATCGCATCGATCGTGTCCGGCGCACCGGCCGGCGTGATGGATTCAGTCATCGTTTCAGGTTCCCTTCGTCGTCAATGTGATCGATGGACGCGCGCTCACGCATCGGCGTCGCGCCATTCGTCGCCTTGCAGTTCGGCGTTTGCATACGCGACGAGCGCGTCGTAGTGGCGATCGCGATCTGCGTCGAATAGCCGGCTCGCAATGCCGCGCGCGAGCCGCTCGGCGCCTGCGCTGATGGCCGGGATATCGCCGGACAGCTTGCCGTGGCTCAGGCTCGCCGCATGGTTGAAGCAGTGGATCCGCGTGATGGCCGCGCACGCACCGGGCTCGCGCTCCTGGAACGCGAACGCGGGGCCGAGATCGGGCGACTCGGCGAGCTCGTCGAGCCACGCGCCCGCCTCTGGTCGATAGCGATCCTTCCAGCGCCGCACCTGCGCGCCGAACGACGCGAATTCCGCGCGGGTCGTCCAGTCCGAATGAAAGCCGGTCGCGAAGATCAGGAAGTCGACGGTGTAGCGGCCGCGCGGCGTCGTCACGTCGAGGCCGTCCGTGTGTTCGGCGAGCGTCTCGATCGGGCTGCCCGCATGGAAATGCGCATGCGCGTGACGCGACACGCGCAGCACGCTGTCGCGCGGCGGCGGCGTCTGCGAGGTCAGCGCGTAATGCATGAAGCGCCATTTCGTCGCGTCGTCGAGATCGGCGTAGCCGTGCACGAGGCCCGGGCTACCGATGCCCGTCAGCTTGTTGATGCGCGGAATGTCCGCGCGGCGGAAGAACAGGTCGACGCGTGCGGCGCCGGCTTCGAGCGCGGTGCCCGCGTTGTCGAATGCGGACGCGCCCGCGCCGACCACGCCGATGCGCTTGCCCGCGAGCGCTGCGAAATCGATCGGCTCGGACGAATGGGCCCAGCGCGCGCGCGGCGCGCGCTGCGCGACGGGCGGCACGTACGGGCCGCCGAGCCCGTCGCGGCCGGTTGCGAGTACCACGTGCCGCGCGAGCAGCGTCTGCGCTTCGCCGTTGCCGCGCACGTCGAGTGCGAGCAGGCCGTCGTCGCGCGGGCGCAGCGCGACGAGCGTGGTGTCGTTGCGCACCTGCAGGTCGAGCACGCGCCGATACCAGCGCAGGTAGTCCATCCATTGCGTGCGCGGAATCTTGTAGAGTGCGTCCCACGCGTCGCGGCCGTATTGCGCTTCGAACCATGCGCGGAACGTCAGCGCAGGCAGCCCGAGCGCGGGACCCGCGAGCGGTTTCGGCGAGCGCAGCGTGTCCATTCGCGCGAACGTGACCCACGGGCCTTCGTAGCCGGCCGGCGCGCGGTCGATCACGCACTGGTTGTCGATGCCGAGCAGGCGCAGTTCGGCGGAAGCCGCGAGCCCGGCCATGCCGCCGCCGACGATCGCAACGTCGAGCACGCGTGTGCCGTCGGCCTCGCGCGGCGGCACCCACGATGGAGCCGGCAGGTCGAGCCAGCGCAGGTCTTGCGCGAGCCGGGCTTCGAGTGCGTCGAGCGAGGTCGTCATGCGGCCTCCTTGCGCGAACGGCGGGGGCGGGTCGGGCGAGGCGCGGGCGGCGTGCGGCCGCCGCGTTCGCTGCGCAGCCGGTCGCCACGCAACAGCGCGTCGTGCGCGGCCGCTTCGTGAAAGATCACGTCGTCGAGCAGCGCGCGCGTCGTGCGGCGCAGCGCGTCGAGCAGCGCATCGACGGCCGCCGTGCGCATCTTGCCGGCCGGCGTCGCGACGCCGAACGCGAACGGGATGTCGACGTCGAGCGCTCGCGCGACGACGCCGTCCACCGGCAGCGCGACACCCGTCGCCGGATCGACGATGCCGATCCCGATGCCCGCGCGCGCGGCCATGACCGCATTCAGCGATGCATTGGTTTCGATGAACACGCGCGCGTCGACCCGCGCGGCCGCGAATGCCGCATCGATCCGCTGGCGCAGCCGGTGCCGGTTCGCGACCGTCACGATGCGGCGTTGCGCGAGATCGCGCAGCGCGATGCGCGGCTGCGCCGCGAGCGGGTCGCCGGCGGGCAGCACGGCGACGCACGGCGTCTGCGCGATCCAGTGCACGTCGAGCCCCGCGTGCGCCATCGGCAGCGTGACGACGCCGACATCGGCCGTACCGGCCAGCACCTCGTGCGCGACATGCTCGGCCGATTCGCTGCGCAACTGGTAGTGCGGCGCGTGCGCATGGTCAGGCAGCGCGGCGAGCGCGGCCGGTACGAGCGTGGCCGCGAGCGAAGGCGTCGCCGCGATGCGCACGGGTTCGGCGGTTTCATCGCCGAGCGCCCGTGCGCGGGCCTCGATCGCGCGCAGGCCGACCAGCGAGCGTTCGACTTCCTCGTAAAGCAGGAAGGCGCGCCGCGTCGGCGTGACGCGCGGGCCGTGCCGGTCGAACAGCGCGTAGCCGAGATCGGCTTCGAGCTCCTGGATCTGCCGCGTGACGGCCGGCTGCGAGCGGCCGAGCAGTTCGCCCGCGCCGGTCACGCTGCCGGCCGACATGACCGCGGAAAAGGCTTCGAGTTGATGCAGCTCCATGACACCTTCCGATAATGCGATTTGCGCATTGTAGGATTCATAGCATGCGTGATTAATATAATGATTCCTGCTATCGACCGCGCGAAAACTTCGAAGCGCCCGATCGTCGCGATGGCCGGTGGTGCGCGCGTGAGCGTCGGTAGCGACGGGTGACGTGAACGAAACGCCAATCGAATCAACGCGATGCGATGCATGCCGATGCATCGTGCGACACGGGGTGTGCGGATGGCCGTTCGCGAGCATCGCCCGCTTCGCGCCGCGCACGATATCGATATGCGCAAAACTTCGTTGGATCGTCCTGAACCGGATGGTTACATGCCCTCACTCTTTTCGACTGACTGAAGCTGGGGGACGCATGAACGTTTCGGGGAACGACGCACGCGGCGCATGGCGGCGCGTGCTGGGCACGGTGGCGGCGCTCGCTGCCGCATGGGGCTTGTCGACGGGCGGTGCGCTCGCGGCGGGCGTATCGGGCGAGCCGGTGGTGATCGGCGTGAGCGGGCCGCTCACGGGCCAGGACGCGCAGTACGGCGAGCAATGGAAGCGCGGCTTCGATCTCGCGCTCGACGAGATCAACGGCAGCGGCGGCATTCACGGCCGGCCGCTCGCGGTCGACTTCCAGGACAGCCGCAGCGACCCGCGTCAGGCCGTGGCGATCGCGCAGAAGTTCGTCGCCGATCCGCGCATCGCGATCGAGCTGGGCGATTTCTCCAGCGCGACGTCGATGGCCGCGTCGCCGATCTACCAGCGCGGGCAGTTGATCCAGTTCGGCTTCACGAACTCGCATCCGGACTTCACGAAGGGCGGCGACTATCTGTGGAGCACCGCGCTGAGCCAGGCCGAAGAGCAGCCGCTGCTCGCACGCTACGCGGTGAAGGAACTCGGCTTCAAGCGGATCGCGGTGCTGTACCTGAACACCGACTGGGGCCGCACCAGCAAGGACATCTTCGCGAAGGCGGTGGCCGGGCTCGGCGCGCAGGTCGTCGCGGCCGAAGGCTACCAGCCGACGGAGAAGGATTTCCGTTCGACGCTCGTGCGGATCGGTGCATCGAAGCCCGATTCGATCGTGCTGATCTCGTACTACGCGGACGGCGCGCAGATCGTGCGGCAGGCGCGCACGTCGGGCGTCACGCTGCCGATCGCGGCGGTCGGCTCCGTGTATTCGCCGAAATTCCTCGAGCTGGGCGGCGCGGCCGTCGATGGCGTCTATACGGAATCGAACTTCTTCCCGGCGGAGCCGCGCCCCGAGGTGCAGGCGTTCGTGCAGCGCTATCGCGCGAAATTCCATGCCGATCCCGATTCGTTCGTCGCGCGTGCGTACGACGCGCTGATCCTGTCGGCCGAGGTGCTGCGCCGCTACGGCACGACACGCCAGGCCGCGCACGACGGCTTCGCGAAAATCAGCGACGTGCCGAGCGTGATCTTCGGCAAGGTGCGCTTCGATCCGCAGACGCGCCGCGTCGCGGGCGCACGCACCGTGTATCTGGTCGTGAAGCAGGGGCAGTGGGCGCTGTGGGATGGCGCGAAGCCGCAGCTCGCCGCGCGTTGACCCCGGCCCTGAACAGCATGTACGTAACGGACGCATCGTGATGGCTTCCTGGCTCGACTACACGCTCAACGGCCTCATCGTCGGCAACATCTACGCGCTGCTCGCGGTCGGGCTCGCGCTGATCTTCGGCGTGTCGCACCTGATCAACTTCGCGCACGGCTCGGTCTACATGGTCGGCGCGTTCATCGGCTGGTTGTGCCTGACGCGCTTCGGGCTGCCGCTGCCGGTCGCGCTTGCCGCGGTCGTCATCGGCTGCGGCGCGCTCGGCGTCGCGATCGAACGGATCGGGCTGCGGCCGCTGCGGCACGCGGCACGCATCGCGCCGCTGCTCGCGACGATCGGCATCAGCTTCATCCTCGACCAGCTCGCGCAGCTCGCATTCGGCGCGGACCCGCGCGCGGTGCCGACGCCGCTGCCCGACTGGCATCTGCGAATTGCCGGCGCAACGCTCGGCTCGCTCGACCTGCTGATCGCGGGCATCGGTATCGCGGCGGCCGCGCTGCTGTACGGCTTCCTGCGCTTCACGCGGCTCGGCTGGGCCGTGCGCGCGACCGCGCAGGATCGCGATGCGGCGCTGCAGATGGGCGTCGACGTCGATCGCGTGAACCAGACCGTGTTCGCGATCGCATGCGCGCTCGGCGGCGTGAGCGGGCTGCTGGTCGGCATGTACTACAACAGCATCGATCCGGCGATGGGCTTCCAGGCCACGCTGAAGGGCGTGGTCGCGCTGCTGATCGGCGGGCTCGGCAACGTGCCGGGCGCGATCGCGGGCAGCCTGCTGCTCGGCCTCGTCGAAAGCTACGGCGTCGCGCTGTTCGGCACCAGCTATCGCGACCTGTTCGCGTTCGGGCTGCTGATCGTGTTCCTCGTATGGCGGCCGAACGGGCTGTTCAGCGCGAACCGCGCGCTGCCGCCCGAGCCGATGACGGGAACCTTCCTCGCGGCCGCGAAGGCCGTGCGCGTGCCGCGCCCGGTGCTCGTCGTACTGATCGTGGCGGCGGCCGTGCTGCCGTGGCTCGGTGCATCGCCGTACGTGCTGCAGACGCTGACCAACGCGTGGCTGTACGGGTTGCTCGCGCTGAGCCTCACGCTGGTGGCGGGCACGGTCGGGCAGATCTCGCTCGGCCACGCGGCGCTGCTCGTGATCGGCGCGTATGCGTCGGCGCTGCTGTCGTCGGATCTCGGCTGGTCGCCGGCCGTGACGATCCCGTGCGCGGGCGTCATCACCGCCGTGCTCGGCACGCTGCTCGTCTATCCGGCGTTCCGGCTGCGCGGGCATTACGTGTCGATCGCGACGCTCGGCATCGGCGAAGTGGTGAGCCTCGTGATCCTGAACTGGGACGGCCTCACGCGCGGCCCGCTCGGCATCACCGGCATCGCGCCGCTGCCGTGGGCGACGACCGCACGTGCCGCGTACTGGTTCACGTTCGCGGTGCTCGTCGTGTTCGCGCTCGTGCAGGTTCGGCTGCTGCGTTCGCATCTCGGCCGCACGCTGCGCGCGGTGCGCGAGGATGATGTCGCCGCCCGTGCGCACGGCATCGCGCCGAACCGCTACAAGGCGATCGCGTTCGCGGTCGGCGGCGTCGCGGCCGGCGTGAGCGGCGGGATCGCCGCGCACCTGTACAGCTATATCAATCACCAGACCTTCGATTCGCAGGTGTCGATCCTCGCGCTGACGATGGTGATCCTCGGCGGGCTCGGCAACGTGCTCGGCGGCGTTGCCGGCGCGATTGCGCTGATCGGCCTGCCCGAGCTGTTCCGCTGGGCGGCCGACTACCGGATGCTGATCTACGGCCTCGTGCTGCTGCTGCTCGTCCGGTTCCGGCCGCAGGGCCTGCTCGGCACGGTGTGAGGAGAGTCGCGATGACCACGACCCGACCCCTGCTCGACGTGCAGGGCCTGACGCGCCGCTTCGACGGCGTGACCGCGCTCGACGGCGCGAGCCTGACGCTCGCCGACGGCGAGCTGCTGAGCGTGATCGGCCCGAACGGTGCGGGCAAGTCGACGCTGTTCAACCTGATCGCGGGCGCCGACCGGCCCGATGCCGGCCGCGTGACGTTCGACGGCCGCGACATCACGGGCACGGCGCCCGAGCGGCTCGCGGCGCTCGGCATCGCGCGCACGTTCCAGCACGGCCGCGTGTTCGGCAACCTGAGCGTGA